>CAJBPJ010000322.1 GCA_903957465.1 uncultured Opitutia bacterium | reverse complement strand
TGGAGCAAAAGGTATGCGCGGTGCGATCGAACGTGCGACCCAGCTCCGTGATGAATTCGGTGACCGTGCATTCATGCCGATGCAGTTTGATAATCCTGCGAACCCTGAAGTTCATCGTAAAACAACTGCCGAAGAAATCTGGAAAGACACTGACGGAAAAGTAGACATATTTGTCTCCGGTGTCGGCACGGGCGGTACCATTACGGGCGTCAGCTCGGTCATTAAGGGCCGTCGTAAGCTTCACACCGTAGCCGTTGAGCCGACTGCGAGTCCCGTACTTTCTGGCGGTGCACCTGGACCTCACAAGATTCAAGGTATTGGTGCAGGTTTCATTCCTAAGAATTGTGATACCACGCTTATCGATGAAATTATCCAGGTTACGAATGAGGATGCTTTTGCGATGGCACAAGAGGTCTCAGTTCGCGAAGGACTCGCTGTCGGTATTTCGTCCGGCGCAAATATTTGGGCGGCCCTTCAGCTTGCCAAAAAACCTGAGCACGCAGGTAAGCGTATCGTCACGATCGCTTGCAGTCCTTCAGAGCGTTACCTTTCGACCGCACTCGCTGAAAAGGCCCGTGCTGAAGTCACCGCACTGACAGCTTCCTAAGATTTCTAAAAAGTCTTTCCCTAGGCTCACCTACGGGTGGGCCTTTTTTTGTTGATAGTAAACACGATAGGTGAACACTCGTTCACCTAAGACTTCCTGTGCTCCGTGCCCTTGCTGATTGTAACAACTTCTTCGCCTCCTGCGAACGTGCCTTAAATCCGGCGCTCCAAGGTGTGCCCATCGTTGTGCTCTCCAACAATGATGGCTGCGTGGTTGCACGTTCCGCTGAAGCCAAGGCTTTGGGTATACCGATGGGCGCCCCGTTCTTCCAGGTGCGGCGATTGTGTGAAACGCACGGGGTGCATGTCGCCTCTTCTAATTTCGAAGTCTATGGTGATTTTTCGAATCGCGTGATGGAGACGCTTGCAGAGCACGCCCGTGACATCGAAGTCTACTCGATTGATGAAGCCTTTATGGGCTTTCCTGATTTAACGGATGAGCAGGCATTGGCACTTGGACATTCTATTCGCAACGACGTCCTCGCGCGCACTGGCATCACTGTTTCGATCGGCTTAGCACCAACGCAAGTACTCTGCAAACTTGCCAATGAGCTTTCTAAGAAAGATCCGAAGACGAGCGGCGTCTATTTGATGCCAACTGACAGAACAAAACGCCGCGAACTCCTAAGTACCATACCCGTGGATAGTCTTTGGGGTGTCGGGAAAGGCACCGCTTCGCGTTTGCGCGCCTATGGTGTCGTTACGGTTGCCGACCTTGCAGAAATTGAACCCGAGCGTATTCGCAGTTTTGCAGGAGTTGTGGGCGAGCGATTAGCGCTCGAGGTGCGAGGTGTAGCCTGTCACGGAATTGTCGAAGAGTCATCACCCCGTCAATCGATCCTCTCATCACGCTCTTTTGGAAGCCCTGTAACAGATCGCGGAGATTTAACGGAGGCACTCGCACACCATGCTTTTCGTGCGAGTGAGAAATTGCGCCAAGATGGACTCGTTGCCGGCACCATCGTGGCATTTGCACGCACCAACCGACACCGAGAAGACCAAGAGCAGCGAAACGCGGAAGCGGTCATTCATCTCGACCCGCCAACACATGATGGTCGACGTATGGCCGCTGCGATTACTCAGGCGATGGACGCGATGTGGATCCCGGGCTTTCAGTGGAAGCGTGCGGGTGTATACCTCGCCGATCTTTCATCTTCTGTGGTTACACAACCTGTTTTGCCTGGTCTCGGCCCTGCAGAGCCTGTCCAGCGCCGGAAGCTTATGGAGGTTATGGATGCGCTCAATGCCGAGCTCGGAAAGGATGCGGTACGTCTGGCCAGTACCGGCTTAGAGCGTACATGGAAACCCAAAGCCGAACGCCTAACAAAACTCACGAATAAAGACGCGACAGCCGACGAGGCTAAGCCCGAAGGCGACAGTCGCGTGAAGCGCACGCGGATTCGCTTTCATGAGTAAGCCTTTAGGCTAGGTCGAAGAGTAGCACTTCTAAAGCTGACTGGGTGCTTAGTCTAAAATTGGCAACTTGGCTGATGCCTGCCCCGTCGCCCGCGACAATGGCTTGGTCGTCAATCTTTCCTTCTCCGCTCAGGACTTGAATCCACGCATGACGTTGAGGAGAGATAGAAACTGATTTTATCGATCCTTTACTGATTCTGAGTTTACGTAAGGTGACGTCTTGATGGATAGCCAGTGAGCCCTCACGACCATCAGGTGAGCAGGCGAGAATATCATCTGAGTCCTTCGCAGGGTGTAGCTCATCGTAACGTGGCTTATGTCCTGTCCGGTCAGGTTTGAGCCAAATTTGCACAATATGGGTGGCGACCTTTGGGTCGGGGTTGAATTCGGAGTGTCGCACGCCTGTACCTGCACTCATGCGCTGAAAGTCACCCGCCTGTAAGGTTGATTCGAAGCCCATACTGTCACGGTGGCCAATTTTTCCAGACAACACATGGGTGATAATCTCCATATCACGATGCGGGTGCATGGGAAAACCTTCTCCACACCCGATCCAATCTTCGTTTAACACCCGTAGTGATCTGAAATCCATCCAGTTTTCGTCATGGTAATCTGCGAACGAAAACGTGTGTTTCGTATTTAGCCAACCGTGGTCAGCTCCACCACGTGAGTTAGAGGGTCGGTAGAGAATCATCTATTCAATTCGGAAACCAATGACCGCTTACACTTCCCAGTCTTCACGTGGTTCGCGCACGGCAGCATCAATTGCCGCGAGTACCTGTTCGGTGGCTGCGGCAAGGTCGACCTGGTCTGTGCGCACGTGAACTTCTGGGTCCTGGGGCGCTTCGTAAGGTGAAGAGATGCCGGTGAACTCACGGATTTCGCCACGACGTACTTTAGCGTAAAGTCCTTTAGGGTCGCGCGACTCGCAGACCGCAAGGGGTGCGTCGACGAAGACCTCTAAGAATGCATGACGTGCTAATGCGCGTCGTGACTTCTCGCGATCTGCGGCCAGTGGAGCAATCAGGGTAACGAGTACGATGGCCCCTGTGTCGGCAAAGAGACCAGCAACGGCAGCCGCACGGCGAACACTTTCGGCGCGTGCTTCAGGCGTAAACCCAAGATCGCGTGAAAGGGATGAGCGCAATTCATCGCCGTCGACGCGTAGGACATGCTTACCTGAGTCAAATAAGCGACGTTCGACAGATTCGGACAAGGTAGACTTTCCGGATCCTGAAAGACCAGTGAACCAAAGAATCGCAGGACCATGGCCATGGCGTGCAATACGCTCGGCAGGTGTTACGCGACCTTTGCCGTTAGTTTGCGATGAGCTAACTTCTTCGGTGATAATTCCGCCACCAGCGATACGTTCACCGTCTTCAATGGCGAATCGACCGGTAACTGGGCACTCGTGGTGAAGGTCGTAGGCGATTGGCGCTGCTGTGCGTAGTACGATGTCAGCAACGGCGTCCTTGGGTACAGAATCACCTTGGGTTGCTGCGAGGGTATCAGCGTCGGTGATGCTGTGAATGCGGCTAACGAAGGCTGGAACGTCTTGGGTACCGAGTCTTAGGCGGTAGGAACGACCCAGTGCTAACGGTTCACGTCCCAGCCAGAAAATACGGGCACGAAACTCGCGCCCGACTCGGGGTGCATGGCTAGGGTGGGCGGCGATTTGACCACGCTCTACGAAGATTTGTTCTTCGAGGGTAAATCCAGCTGAAGCTCCTGTAGGAACAACGTCACGCTTGGTGATGGGCCAGTCTTCAAAAGCGCGAACGGTTGTGCTCCGTCCACCCGGTAAGAACACGAGTGGTTCTCCAGGACGCAGTGATCCAGATTCCACGCGTCCTGCGATAATGCGACGGTGATCGAATCGGTAAATATCACTCACGGGCATGCGCAAGGGTAGGCCGGCAACATTATCTACGTGTACGAGGTCATCGAGAGCTTCAGCCACGGTTGGTCCTTTATACCAAGCCATCACTTGAGAACGTGTGACCACGTTGTCGCCGTGGCGTGCTGCAATCGGGATGAAGCGAGCTGCTTTGAGTCCTAAGGAAGCAAGAAATGCTGTATACTCGGTTTCAATACGCTGGAAGGTAGCGGCATCGTGTTTCACTAAATCCATCTTGTTAACGAGAACGACGAGCTGCTTAACACCCAGAAGTGAAAGTAAGACGGCGTGACGGCGCGATTGATCCATGACGCCTTCTTGGGCATCAATCACCAGAAGGGCGGCTGATGCACTTGCGGCACCGGTCACCATGTTTTTTAGAAACTCGCGGTGCCCAGGTGCATCAATGATCGCATAGTTACGCTTCTTTGTGCGGAAGAAGATACGTGTCGTATCAATAGTGATATTTTGCTCCTGCTCTTCGAGAAGAGCGTCGAGTAAGAAGGCATATTCGAAGTCCATCCCTTCGGCGGCACAGGCCTTTTTGACCTGTTCAATTTTTCCTTCAGGCAGGGACTCGGTGTCGTGGAGAAGACGTCCGACGAATGTGGATTTGCCGTGGTCAACGTGTCCGACGACGACGACATGGAGACGACCGACGTCCGTTTCCGTCTGAGCGGTGTAAGTGGCGGGGGCTAAAGCAGACATTTTTAAATAGAGTTAAGGAATAAGTTATTGGATTGATCGGACATCACATGAAGCCCTTCGCGCGCAGTTTTTGCATCGCGTTGCGCTCATGGTGATCCTGGGCACGTCCTGAACGTTCGCTTGTCCGGGTTAAGCGGAGTTCATCAATGACTTTATCAATGGTGTCGGCTTCGCTGGGCACAGGGTGCGTGATGGGATGGCAACCGAGTGACCGGAAGCGCTTACCGTCGCGTGCGTAGTATAAAGTTGGGATGGGAATCGCTTCACGGCGGATGTATTCCCAGATATCGAGTTCCGTCCATTCGAGTAGAGGTTGGACACGTACGTGACCACCTGCAGGAGGACGGGAGGCAAATTGACCCCAGAATTCAGGCGGTTGGTCTTTATAATCCCAAACACCTTCAGCTGAACGAGGCGAGAAGTGACGCTCCTTGGCACGCGTTGGATCTTCGTCGCGGCGAATACCGGTTATAAGGGCATCCCATTTATATTCATCAAGCGCAGCGCGAAGTGCTAAGGTCTTCAGTTCATGGGTAACGGTGACTGGGTCGTGCGTCGCGTAACTTACGCCACGGTCGATCGCGTCCTGGTTGATGCGAATGAGTAAATCGAGTTCATGCTCTTTGGTCGCCCATTCCCGGAAGGTATACATCTCGGGAAACTCGTAAGTGGTGTCGATGTGAAGGAGGGGGAAGGGCACCTTGCCGGCGAAGGCTTTACGGGCGAGCCAGATGAGTACGTTGGAGTCTTTGCCCATCGACCAGGGCATGCACACCTTTCGAAAATTTCGGTATGCTTCTCGGAAGATATGAATCGATGTCTGCTCCAGTCGGGTCAGGTGATCCATGGGAGGTACAGGCGCGTTTTGGCTCATGCGGAATTCTTGTATCTTGTGTGGAGACCACATTCGGTTTTCGCAAGACCAGGCCAGCGGCCGGCCCGGTCGTCATCCGAGGCACTCGTTGGGCGGGTACAGACCGAACAGCCAATCGAGCGGTATCCACGATCGTGAAGGGCGTTATAGGGTAACTGGTTTTCGCGAAGGTATTTCCAAACACGGTCGCGATTCCAGTCTGCCAATGGGTTGAGTTTCCAGACAATGCTGCCGTCTTCGCGCCAGGCTAACTCAAGGATTGGCGTTACTGTGCGTTGGGCGGATTGATCTCGGCGTACACCGGTAATCCATAGGTCAAGTGAACGTAACTTGCGGTTAAGGGGCTGGACTTTTCTTAGCTCGCAGCACAGGTCGGGATTCTTTTCCCACAGCTTATCTCCATGGACTTTAGCTTGCTCCGTTAGACTTAGGTCAGGCAACAAAGACTCGATGCGGATATTCAGATGATCTTGTAGGGCTGACTTCAGTTCGATGGTTTCGCGAAAGAGTAAACCTGTATCGAGGCTGAAGGCGGGTAGACGTAATTTATTTACCTTTGCTAGATGCAGAATGGCTACGCCGGCAGGTTGAAAACTCGTGCCGATGGCGGCGCGCTTTCCAAAAGTTTCCCATGCCCAGCGCAAGCGCTCCTCGGGTGTCGCCTTTTCTAGTTTGGCATTTGTTTCTTCCAGTAGCGCAGGATCGAGCACCACCGGAGAGGGCTCAGAGCGCAACCAGCTGACAACACGTGCAAACATCAAAATTTTAGACTGTGGGTGCTGTCCAAAGATCGGTTGTTCGATCTGCCCAATCACCAAAGGCCTGCTCGGGTGTTCGTTCGCTGGCGTAACGCTTAAAGAGTACACCGAGCTTTGCAGGAATTTCATCGAACGGAACCGATTCGTGCCAGTTACGAGCGAGTCGAGTGCCCTCACGGTTACCGCCAAGTAAAACGTTATACTTTCCAGGGGCTTTACCGATGATACCGATTTCTGCGCTATACGGACGCGCACAGCCGTTGGGGCATCCTGTCATACGTACAACGAGCTCTTCGCCACCTATACCGGCTGCTGCCTGTGCAGCTTCAATGCTCGCAAGAAATTGTGGGAAAACGCGCTCTGATTCTGCCAAGGCTAGGCCGCATGTTGGCAGAGCCGGGCAGGCCATTCCGCGACTACGTACAAGACCAGGCGAGAAGACGTTCTCGCATCCATGTGACTTCAGAAGTTTTTCGATTTCTTCTTTATGGCCATTTTGAATACCCGATAGCACGAGGTTTTGCGAAGCCGTTAGGCGGAAGATGGGCCCGAACTTTTTAGCGATTTCGCGTAAGGCAGTCTTAAGGCGATAGCCTTCGGCATCTTTTACGCGTCCTGTCTCAATAAACAGTCCGAGATAGGAAGTCGTATCGGTCTCGCGGTGCCAACCGAATGGGTCGCCTTGTCCTTTGAAGAGGAAGGGCTTGGCAGCGGGTAGGGGAGCGCCGAGGCGTTGCGCTAACTCGCTGCGGAACCACTCAAGGCCTTTTTCTTGGAGGACATACTTAATCCGTGCATGCTTTCGATCGGTACGGTCACCCCAGTCGCGGTGGATGGAAACGACGGCAATCGATACAGCTGCTATTTGCTCACGGGTGATGAAGCCGACGACATCAGCAAGACGTGGGTAAGTAAGTTTATTGCCGTGTGATGTCCCTAAGCCGCCGCCGACGAGTAGATTGTAGCCAATGAGTTTACCGGCTTCGACGACCGCAACAAAGCCCATGTCGTTCGTGAAAATATCGGTGTCGTTGTTCGGCGGAATTGCGAAGCCGACTTTGAATTTTCGTGGGAGATAGGTTTTGCCGTAAAGAGGGTCCACGGGTGCGCCTGATTCATCGGCATCAGCGGGCGGAGGCATGTATGGATTCGCTTGGTCGCTTTTGGCTTTGGCCACGATTTCTCCCAGGCCGAGATCCAGTTGTACGCCATCAACCCAAATAGAGTGATAGGCAGTGGTGCGTGGGAGTAAAACAGTGGTTACTGCAAACGCATCGTCCTCAATTGACTGAGTGATTGCATTGACCGCGGGTGCGGAGGGTGCAGTGACGTTTCGATTTACATCTCCGCAGGTTGCCAGCGTCGTGCTTAGAGCTTCGTTGATGGATTTGATGAGAGAACCGATTCCTTTTTGTAAGACACCATGGAATTGGAAGGTCTGACGTGAGGTTATCCGGAGTGTGCCATTCGCAAACCGTCCGGAGAGCTCATCATAGACCAAGTACTGCGCAGCAGGGACAATACCGCCCGTTTGACGCGTACGCACCATCACTGAATATTCTTTGCCAACCTTGCGCTTATCGCGGTCGTCTTGCTGGTAAATGCCGTGGAACTTAATGAACTGTTCATCGTCTCCCGAGAAGCGGTCCAAGGTATCGTTCGCTAACGTTTCGCGGATAGATCCGGAAAGGTCAGGTTTGGCTGCTTTTAGGAACTCGTTTTTGCTTAAGGGCTTTTCCATGAATTTAATCTTGCTAATATGACCAAAGAAATAGAGATTAGGTCAACAACTTTTTTACATGGGTGAATTGAAAGCAGGAAGCGTCGCATTCATCGGGGCAGGCCCCGGGGCAGCGGATCTTATTACGGTCCGGGGTTTGGGCATGCTTAAGCAGGCTGATGTCGTCATCCATGACGCTTTGCCGGGTGACGAACTTCTCTCCGAGGTCTCGTCCGGAGCTGTACTTGTCGCTGTAGGTAAGCGCTGTGGTTCACATTCAACCACCCAAGCAGAGATTCATTTGTTGCTGGTCGAGCACGCCAAAGCTGGCCGTAAAGTTGTTCGACTCAAAGGCGGAGATCCGGGCGTGTTTGGACGTCTCGGTGAAGAGACAGAGCATTTAGATGCATACGGTATACCTTGGCAGATTGTACCTGGTGTTACCGCTGCAGTTGCATCGGGCGCGACCGCAGGCTTTCCGCTTACGCACCGTGGTATTACGACAGCTGTGACATTTCTAACGGCTCATTGCGCTGACGGACGGACGCAAGATTTACGACCCTTTGTCGCGAGCGGTGCTACGCTTTGTCTCTACATGGGCGCAAAGACATTACCAACGACGGCGCTGTCGCTCGTAGAATCAGGAATGTGTCCATCGACCCCAGTTGCACTTGTTTCCAAGGCATCCCAACCCGGAGAGACGGTAAAGTTTGTTGAATTACGGTCCCTCGCTGATGGAACGATTGATGTCAGTGTTCTGCCTACACCTTTGTTGGCAGTTGTTGGCGAAGTTGTTCGTCTTGGGATTCCTGACGACGTACGGGCGAGTATTCAACAGGTCGTATAACCGCGTCGAATAACTTCGGTGAGTCTTGGGTTTTCGCCGATAAGCGGCGATAATTTCCAGGTTACACCAGCTGGAGCGTTCTGCGCACACAGCGTTGCAACATCTCCGCCTGGACCCGCGTGTCTTCCGGGTAAAAGAAAGAGCATCAATACAACAACTTCACCATGAGTGCACTTTATAGCATCTGCGAGTAGCGGCTCGTTAAATGCATAAGCTGGACCTTCTCGTCGCTCCATTGAGCAAGCCACGAGTTCATGACTGGATAGCTCGAGAAGTTTGCATAATTGCGAAGCTAAATCATTACGCGCAGCGGTTACAGTGGGGATGGGGCTACCATGATCGCAAAGTAGTACTGTGCCTTTCCCTTTTTTCCATCCTGTCGAGATAAGGTTATCATGAAGTATATCGACAAGTCCTGCGGACTCCTCAGGCGTCCAAAGCGTGCGGGTAATGTTGAGTCCGATGCCAACTTTGTGTGCCAGCTCGGGTAAAAATTCGGTTAGGGCTAGACTGGGTCCGATAAAGAGCGGAATAACTTCTAATGTTTCGCAGCCCGCAGCTTTTGCGTCTCGGGCGTAACTTTCAAAAGTCTGCGCACGGATACCGTCGAGAATTGTTGGATCAACTTTATCGCTGTGGAGTACTGAAACGGGATCTACCTGGCGCCCTAGGCTTTGGGAAAGCTCTTTGGCAAGGACACGCAGTCGAAGTGTAGCAGCCCCGTTGAGGGAGCCGTTGTCGACCAACAAGGTGCGCCCGGAGCTCATTAAACCTAGGAAATGTCAGTTTAATCAGGTTTGGCAACGGTGGTGTTTTTTCTGGTTGCTCGCTAAAGACCTGAGAGAACTGTGTTGTTCTACCATGAAACACCTATTCGCACTCTTGCTAGCCCCTGTGGCCGCTTTGGCTTCTGAAGGTTGGCTTACAGATCTCGACGCAGCCAAGAAACAGGCCGCGGCAGAGAAGAAAGACATCCTCATTGATTTTACAGGCAGTGACTGGTGTGGCTGGTGTATCAAATTAGATAAAGAAGTCTTCTCCACGCCTGAGTTTAAGGCCCAGAAGAACTTCGTCCTCGTCTCACTCGACTTCCCCAGCAAAAAACAAATTCCAGCCGACGCTAAAGCTAAGAACGAAGCGCTCATGAAGCAGTGGGGCGTGCAAGGTTTCCCAACGATTATTTTAGCAAACGCATCAGGCCAGCCTTATGCTCAGACAGGTTATCAACAAGGTGGCCCTGTGAAGTATCTCGCCCACCTTGCGGAATTAAGAAAAGAGAACACTCCAGCAAATATCAAAGCTTTCACCGAAAAAGGTAAGCAAGCAGCCGAGCAGTCTGCAAAGCGTGAAGCTGCAGGTGCTAAGATGAAGGCAGCAGTTGAAGCGAAAGATTTTTCAGCAGCGTGTAAAATCATCGATGAGAATTTCCCCGCTGACATGCCTAATCGTGCAGCTGCAGTAAAAATGAACCAAGCTATGCTTTCGTTACAAATTGAACCTGAAAATAAAGAGCGTGCGCTTGCATTATTGGACGAAGCCCTAAAAGGCGCTCAAGGCAATGAGCGTGCCGTGGCAAGCATCACTAAACTTCGTGAGCGTGTTGCTGCTGACGCCACGAAGGCTCCTGCCGGAAAGTAATTCGAAAAACTCTTTTCAAAAAGGCGCCTTAAAGGGCGCCTTTTTTATGGAATTATTTCTGCAAGTTCTCCATCGACGCACTTAGGATTTCATTAGACGTGTATCCACGTTCTTTAAGTTCTCGGACCGAAAGACCGTATGTGCGTTTAGCGAGCCGCTTGCCATTGTTATCCAGAATGAGTGGTGCGTGCGCCCAAGCCGGTGGTGTCCATCCTAGTGCTTGATAAAGCAGAAGTTGACGTGCGGTTGAGAGAAGGAGATCCGCTCCGCGGACCACTTCCGTGACTCCCATGGCATGATCGTCGGCGACAACCGCCAATTCGTAAGATGGGAAGCCATCTTTTCGCCAGACGAGAAAGTCGCCAAAATCGTGACCAGCGACAAATCTCTGCGTGCCTTGGATTTCATCGTGGAAGCCAATGGACTCTCCATCGGGTACACGAAAACGCCAATTCATCGCACCTGGCTCACGGGCTTCGTGCCCCGCGCCGACCGATGGACGTAACTCTGTCGGGAAGATGGGCTCGGCATCGTCTTCGGTGTGGGGTGCCGTCAAACAGCGCTCAACATCTTTACGAGATTTATCACAGGGGTAGATATGCCCCGATGCTTGCAGGCGTTGCCAGACTTCTCGGAACCATGGCAGGCGCTGCGATTGTACGTAGGGCGCATGTGGTCCACCGACATCTGGGCCTTCAGACCATTGCAAGCCAAGCCAGCGTAGGTCTTCGAGGGCTGCGGTGGCGAATTCGGGTCGGCATCGACCCGCATCGAGATCTTCGGTGCGGTAAATAAGTATGCCCTTTGCTTCATGAGCTCGTTGCGCAGCGAGTGCAAACGTACGAGCATGTCCGACATGTAAGAAGCCGGTTGGTGTCGGAGCGAGTCGTCCGCGGTAAGCCATCGCCTCAGAGAGGATTGTTCGTGCCGACAAACGTCCAATCGATTTCAAAGCGCCGTGCCGCAGCTTCAGCGAGAGCCTTTACGCCCCATGTTTCTGTAGCATAATGTCCACAGGGATAAAGATTCCACCCTTGTTCGTGGGCTTCATTAAAATGTTCTTCACGCAGCTCGCCTGTCACGAGTGTATCGCATCCAAGCTTAGCGAGTTCGGGTAAAGCTGATCGTCCGCTACCTGAGAGGATGGCGATGCGACGGGGCTTGGCTGAGCCGAACTCGATGGCCTTGAAACTGTCTGGGTACTCTTTGCGTAAACGTGTTGTCAGTTTATTCCGTGGGATGCCCTTGCACAGGCAGGCAATAGGCGTGCCTTCAAAATCGAGAAACCAGCGATCAATTTCTAGGCCTAGGCGTTTCGCAATAATCGCGTTATTGCCGATAAAGGGATGCGCATCAAGCGGGAGATGGCTTGAGTAGAGTGAGAGGTTGAGGCGTTTGAGCGCCGTCTTACGTGACGCGAGTATCGAGCGTGCAGGAAGGCTAGGGCGCCAATGAATGCCGTGGTGCACGATGAGGAAATCGACACCTTGTTTGCGGGCCTGTTCGAAGACTTCAGTGCCGGCGTCTACTGCCGCACCGATGCGCTTAATTTTTCGACTGCCCTGGTATTGTAGGCCGTTACGAGCATCGGGATAATCGCCAATAACTTTCCGACGTGTGATTAAGTCGCAAAATTTCGCAAGCTCTCGTGCATCCACTGGCATGCTTTACAAAGAATGGAATGTGCCTTGAGTTGCCGGTGCAGGCTTAGCGAGTGACTCGGGGGAGAAGATGTTGGCTTCGAGGCTCGCATTCACGCAGGCAGATTTCGCTTCAAGTATGTCGCGGTTGCGGGTCACCTCGTCTCTGACAGAAGCTTTGCCGAGAATCCACTGTTCGTCGACTTGAGCAAAATCCTCGATGAGCATCTGCCTGCTTGGCTTCCCATTGGCATCAAGTGTGGTCGCTTCGATGAGTGCGACGTAGGCACGGTCTAGGCCAAAGCGTACGGGGGCGGACGGATTGTCGCTGGGCGCCTTGGCGAGGAACATATTGAGCGGACGACCGCGGTGACGCTCCGTTGATTCGTAAACCGTATTTTCCCAGTGTGTAAACGGTGCTTGTAAATCAAATGGTGCGAACAGGTAGCCCGTGATGAGGGGCTTGAGTGCATCTGAGCCGCTGACTTTGCTGACGACGTTGTCCCGGTATTGCCAAAGTAAGGACTCAGAATTTCTCCGTACCATTAAAAAGCGGGTATTGCCCATTTCAATCCGGACAGCTGGAAAGCCATGTTTCCAGCTCATCCAAAGAGTACCTTTCTCAGGGTTGGTGGCGTTGCCTGTTCGCGGCAGATGTTTTAACTCAAAACGAATAACGAGATCGCAGCTAAGTCCTGAGTTACGAAAAGCCCGCAAAGCCTTGTCGGCATCATCTTTACTTAATGAAGGTAAGGCGTTTGCAGAGCCTGGAGGCGCTGCCCTTGTCGTCCAAGGTAACAGAAGAAGCGCGACGAGGCAGAGGCCGCGCATGACGTTTACTTGGTTGCAGGCGCTGCCGGTGCCTTCTCGCCGACTGCTGGAACTGGTACCGGGTTAACAGGTATAGGTGCAGGTGGCTCTTGTGCTGATGGAGCGACCACTTTTTCGAGCGTCGATTCCGGGCGATTCTCGTTAGAAATAAAAGCTAGATAGAGTCCGAAACTGAGTACGAATAAGAGAAGTGTGAGGATCGACGTTATCTTGGTTAAGACATTGGCAGAGTCTCCACCGAAGACAGTTTCCGCGGCTCCACCACCTAAAGCTGCACCCATACCAGCGTTGGCACTGGGGCGCTGCATGAGGATGACAAGCACGCCAATAATGCAAACGAGGATAAGCAGAACAATGGAGGTGTTCAGAAGGAAGCTGGACATGCCTTAAGAGAAACACCCAGTCAGGCTGGGCACAAGTAGGAAAGGCTTACTTTGTACCTGTGTATTGACCTTTATCGACGTTATACACCCGCCATTCGCCTTTCGCTGGTAGGGTAGTGCCTGTAGCTAGGATTTGATGTTTTTCGCCGACACAGGCCCAAAAAGCCGTCCGTCTTTCCCCGTCAAGTTCGCCGAGAACGTCATCCGCGAGAATGACCGGAGGCGTGGAGGCTCGCTGGGTGGTACGGCGCAACTGAGCGAGGCAGAGAGCTAAGACGAGCAGACGTTGCTGACCTTCAGAGGCATAATCGGCTGCTGGTTGGCCGGAGAAGCGAATCGCGAAATCATCGCGGTGAGGGCCGTGGCGAGTCGTTTCAGTGGCACGATCGACGCCACGCGACAACGACCAGTTTTCGGCGAGGGCGTCTTCCTCTATGTTATGTTCGTAAGCAATTGAACCAAGCGCGCTAAATCCTGCGACTTCGCAAACTTCGTTGAGAGAGACGTTGAGTTCAAGCAATGCAGAGCGACGTGTGCGTACTAAAGTGCATGCGAGTGGTAGCATGGTTCGCTCAAAGGCTTCAAGTTCTGCATCTGTCGCCCGCCCAGATCGCAATAGCAGATTTCGACCTTCGAGTGCTTTCGCATAGCCACGTGCAGCCATCAGGTAATCTGCATCGGTTGCGCTTAGGGCTAAGTCTAACCAGCGACGGCGGTTGGATGGTGAACCTCGGACGAGGCGTAAGTCTTCAGAACAAAAGGCGACGGTTGGGAATCGCCCAATAAGTTCAGAAGCAGATTTGGTAGGATTGCCGTCGATGGTGGCACGGCGAGAGCCTTTCATTAAGGTAACTTCAACCGAACAGTTTTCTTTGCGCTGAATCTCTACGTCGATGCGAACCTTGGCTTCGGTTGTGCCCGTGCGCACGAGTGGTTCAATTTCGGTTGTTCGAAACGATCGCAACGTTGTGACAAGTCCAGCGGCCTCGATCAGGTTTGTTTTCCCTTGTCCGTTTTGGCCGACAAGGAAGACGCGCGGTGCATTCGTATCGACATCGGCGAACGCGAGGTTGCGGAAGTCCGCTGTCCTAACGCGTGTTATACGCATGCACTTATTTGGGAATAACCAAGATCATCCCAATCTTCAGGCTGGGATTAGGACCTAAACCAAGTTTGTCCGCATTTGCCTTTTGAATATCTGTGATACGGGTGGTTACACCATACATTTTCCGTGAGATTGAATAGAGGTTATCACCTTGCACCACCGTGTAGCTGCGTGCACCTGCAGGGAGAATGACGGGCGCATTGGGAACGACAGTCGTTGTATTGGTAAACCCACCAAAGGTAGTTCCGGTTGTTGGAGAGCTTTCCGTAACACGGTTCTTGCGATAGAGATCTTCTAGTTCGCGTTTCAGTCGGCTATTTTCCGTTTGGAGTTGGCTGATACGTTGAGCGGAATCGACGGAAATAGATGTGCCGTCAGGCTCAAAAGGCTGCCCTGGAATTTGTTGAAGGTAAGCTTTGGTGGCTGTCTGGATAAGCTGCGCAACTGCCGCGGTTCGATCGGGTTTATTTTTTAAACGGATGCTTTGCTTGAAGTGGTAAATGGCAGGAAGTGGATCCTTGAGTTCGAGGTAGAGCCGACCTGCCTCGAGGTGCGCTTCGGGCGATTCCGCACGTGCATCGATGACTTTAAGGAAACATTCCAAGGCGCGACGGGGTTCGCCTTGTTGTTGATAGGTCATGGCCTGACGGAAATTACTATTTTCCGTTTCAGGTCCTTCGCTCTTTGCGGAAGAGTTATCGCAACCTGAAATTAGAAGGAGGGAGAGGGCGAGGAGGACGCGCACGGCTGTTGGACATTCCCAGTGAGCGGCCTGTCGTTCAATCTCAAAGCGTGCCATCGAGGCGACGACGACGCAGCTCGCGCCACTGAGGGGTCATTCCAGTCAGGCCCACATCCATGGCAAACCCGAGTGCATCGGTCTTACCGTCAAACCTGAAGCCGGCCTTAAGGGCACTGGCGGGGACCACCCGTCGGCTGGAAAGCAGCGTCTCCTCGGCCATTTGGCCGAAGATAGCGCGCAATGCCCAGGCAGGGGCAGGTAGTATGGTAGGTCGGCGCATTACTTGGCCTAGGGTGGCCGTGAACTCAAGGTTGCGGACTGGGTGGGGGTGCACGGCGTTAACAACCCCGGCTGGGCCGTTGTCCGACAAGCAGCGATGAACCAGTCGGCAGAGGTCTGAGGAGCTGATCCAAGACATCCATTGGCGACCCGACCCGATTCGTCCGCCGAGTCCGAGGTTGAAGATGGGCTTCATCTTGGAGAGGGCGCCGCCTGAGCCGATGACAACGCCAGTGCGCAAGATCACGGTGCGGGTGGCTGGGTTGAGCCGTGCGAGCGGGGCCTCCCAGTCGCGGCAGACGCCGCCGAGGAAGGTAGCGTCGTCGAGAGGAGCTGTCTCATCAAGTTCGGCTTCCGCGTGTGCGGCATAGCGGTTGATGCCTGACATTGAAACGATAACGCGCGGGATGATTCCGGCACGGTTGAGTGTATCGACCAGCAGGTTGGTCGTGCCGGCACGACTGGTCTGGATTTCGTCGCGCGACTTAGCTGTCCAACGGACGGCGATGGGAGAACCGGCAAGATTGATGATGGCGTCAGCACCGCGGAGCGTCTCGGCGTCCATCCACCCACTGGCGACGTCGTAACCGCCAGGTCCACGCGTGCGCGAACGCAGCTGGGTGACTGACTTGGGACCTAGGAAATCGCAGAGCGATTGACCGACGAATCCGCTACCGCCGAGAATAACAATTTTTGCACCTGGTTTCATGCCTTGCATGTTACGCAAAGAATCCATGGTCGGCCTGTACCAATTTCGCGACCAAAACGTTGAACAATGTGTCCTGCCTCTTCGCAGGAAACGCCGAATGCATCGACGGTTTCAGATTCAACTTCTCCGCCAGGGTGTCCGGTATAAACCACGCAAATAAGGCGTCCGCCCGTCCG
>CAJBPJ010000321.1 GCA_903957465.1 uncultured Opitutia bacterium | reverse complement strand
TCGCAGCAGTGGCCGATGTTCCGCGACAACCAGCGTCGCCTACTAACAGAGATTACAGGATCTGGTATGGCGGTAAGCAGTGATGTTGGGGCCAAGAATGACGTACACCCACGCGACAAGAAGACAGTCGGTGAACGATTGGCTCGCTGGGCGCTCAATTTTGTTTACGGACAAAAGCAAGTTGTGCCATCTGGGCCGCTGGCAACTTCTGCGACGGTACAAGGATCAAAGATTACAGTTAAGTTTAACTTCGGTGTAGGGCTAGGGACCTCAGATAAGGCGCCTGTACGCGAGGTAGAAGCAGCGGGCGCAGACGGCGTCTTCACTGCGGCAACTGCGACAACTCAAGGCGACAGCCTTGTCGTAGTTTCGCCCGTCAAGGACCCTAAAGCTGTCCGCTACGGCTGGGTTCCGTGGTCACAGGGCAATCTGGTGAATAGCCAAGGGCTACCTGCGTCGACCTTCCAAATCGAAGTTAAGTGAGGGGCGCGTAGTAGTTGCGAATAACCGCAGCGAGCACGGCCTTCACATCGTCAGAAAGAAAACTGCCGAAACTAATCTCTTTATTGTCTGAGATTATCACCACCGCTAATTCGGGGCGGTTATTGGAGTCTGCGCCGCGATACGCGAGAAAGACGTCAACCAATTCTCCAGCTGTCAGCGTCCATGTCCATCCTAGTGGACCTAGAATACGCCAGCGCACCGTCACGCGCTCGGATTGTAACCGAATCCGATAAGTACCAATCGAGAAGGCCAGTCCAAAGAGGATAAAGAAGCCGCCGAAGGCACCGACTACAGCAAAGGAGGCTGCATCTGGTTTGGATAGCATGGAAATAAAGATGCCTCCAAAAATCACTAGACTGAGCGCTAACCAGATTCGCCCAAAAGTTGTCGATAGACGCGTACCAAGGACGAGGTCGTTGCCCTCGGCGCGCTGGGTGACCTTAGGATGTCCCTCAGCTGCCAAGGCACTATCGGCAGCGGCATCGGTGGCAGCGCCAGAGGGATTACACCAAGGACAGCCACGTGTTCGTAGCCAGTCGACGGGAAGGGGTCGACGACAATTCAGACAGCGCTCGGGCTCACTCATGCCTTACCCTCAAGCAACTTCCAGCACACCAGCTTTTGACGCGGCATATGGAAGGGCCCCTTCCACATATTGCCCTTCAGCTCACTCGTTGGACGTCCCTGGCGGTCTAAATAACCATACCACTCGCCGTGCTCACGGTCTGGGAAATGCGCATAGGACCAATCATGTACTTGGCGATGCATCTCCGCATACTTGGCATCGCCCGTGTGTACGTGCGCCATGAGGCTCGCAATGATAGCCTCATTGTGCGGCCACCAGAACTTCATGAAATGCCAGTACTCCTGAATCGGCTTACCCATGAGATCTGTGAAATAAAGAATGCCGCCGTGCTCCTTATCCCAACCGCGCTCCCACATCCAATCGAGCATTTGTAGTCCTAGGACCGCCAGCGATTTATCACCGCGGTGACGGGCTTCGCGGAGAATAAACCAGGCGGCTTCAATGGCGTGACCCGGATTAAGTAAACGTCCGTCGAAATGGTCGTACACTTCGCCTTTAGGCCCGACCATTTCCATGACGACCTTAAGGTCAGGCTTAACGAAATACGTACGGATATCATCAATCGCAATCGATGCCCAGTGGTCAGCGACTTTCCTCGCACAGTGACATCGCCTAAGCTTTCACGCATATCTTGAGCAGTCACCAAAGTCATCATTAGCGGCGAAAGACCACGTGCGGGGCGCGTCTGAGGGTCAACTTTAGCAGCAATATGCCCCGGCTCGCGATTAAACTTAAGGAAGGTGTCGTATGCGGCCAGGGACCGGTCGCGCCATTCTACTTCGCCGGTTGCCCGAAATGCTTCGCCATACCCAATTGCTGCAAAACATTCAGAGAAGACATACCGCCGCATGCGTAAGGGATGTCCTTCACGCGTGACGGTAAAATGGAGCTTACCTGTAGTATCGGCACACTTGTCGCGGAGGAATCGCGCACAGGAGAGGGAGGCCTCTAGCCACTCGTGCTTCTTCTCAACGGTGTTGTAGAGATTCCCAAAGGTCCAACCCGCACGGCCTTGAAACCAGACCGACTTATCGGAGTCGAGGAGCTCACCCTTACGTCCAAGCGAGGTCAGGATGCCGCCATGCTCACGATCAATGCCGTGCTTTAACCAGAAAGGCATCACATCTCCCAACAGACCATCTCGGTACTCCTTGAGTAGTTCAGCGCGGCGTTCCTTAAGATAGGGCGTGGTCACGCCGTCAAGGTGGCAAAGGTAGCGTTTGGGTCAACGGCAAGAAAAAGGGCCACCCCGGAGGGTGGCCCTGATGCAATCGGTGTCGATTGGCTTAGAAGCGGAACGAAACGTCTGCCTTGATGTGCTGACCGGAGCTGAGACCGCCGCCGAACAGAGCATCATAGGACAAGCCTAGTGAGGCTTTTTCACCAAGTTGTTGGCGAACACCCACGCCGAGGCGGAAGATGTTGGCACCAAGGCCATCGGTATGGATCGTGAAGTCTGTGTCGTCCACACCGTCGTTCGCAAACTCAGCCGTCATTTCAGTCTGACCAGAGTCACGGAACTCGTGCTCGTAGGCGAATACGCCAGTGAGAGTTGTTTTCTCACTCAGTGCATACTCGGCATTCAGGCCGAACTCACCGACGAGTGATCGACG
>CAJBPJ010000320.1 GCA_903957465.1 uncultured Opitutia bacterium | reverse complement strand
ATCAAAATTAACAAAGAGAAGAAGAACATCGTCGTCTCCCGTCGCGAGCTCATCGAAGAGCAACGTGCCGAGAAACGCCGCACACTGCTTGAAGACGTCAAGCCTGGCACGATTCGCCGTGGCGTGGTCAAGAATATCACCGACTACGGTGCATTCGTGGATCTCGACGGTCTCGACGGCTTGTTGCACGTCACCGACATGAGCTGGGGTCGCATCGGCCATCCCAATGAGGCTGTGAAGGTTGGCGAAGAGCTGACCGTTATGGTCATTGAAGTCGACCGTGAGCGCGAACGCGTCTCGCTCGGCCTCAAGCAGACCCTGCCTAACCCTTGGGAAGGCATTGAGAAGCGCTTCCCTGTCGGTGCTAAAGTGCACGGCAAGGTCGTCAACTTGGTCGCCTACGGCGCCTTCATCGAACTGGAAACAGGCGTCGAAGGTCTCGTCCACGTCTCCGAGCTCTCATGGACTAAGCGCGTTCAGAAGCCTTCCGACGTTCTTAAAGTCGGCCAAGAAGTCGATGCGATCGTCCTTAGCGTTAACACCGAGGAGCAAAAAATCTCGCTCGGCGTTCGCCAGCTCGAAACCAATCCCTGGGAAATGGTTCGCCATAACTACCCTGTGGGCGCACGCGTCCGCGGCAAGGTTCGCAACCTCACGAACTACGGTGCCTTCGTCGAACTTGAAGAAGGTATCGACGGCATGGTGCACGTCTCTGACATGAGCTGGACTCGCCGGATCACGAATCCAGGCGACCACCTCAAGAAGGGCGACGAAGTTGAAGCACTCGTGCTCGACGTCGATGTCGACCAACAGCGCATCTCGCTCGGTATCAAACAGACAATGGAAGATCCATGGTCTGTCATTGATCGCACGTACCACGTCGGCGACGTCGTCAAAGGTAAGGTTTCGAAGATCGCCAACTTTGGCGCATTCATCGAGCTTTCCGATGACATCGATGGCCTCGTACACGTTTCCCAGATCTCGGAAGAGCGCGTAGAAAACGTCAAGGACGCCCTCAAGACCGGCCAAGAAGTTTCTGCCCGCGTCATCAAGATCGACAAAGAAGAACGCCGTATCGGCCTGTCCATCAAGGCAGCCAACTACGACGCAGAGCGCCTCCAAGCAGAAATCAGCAACTACGACCGCATCAAGGGTCCTTCCACTGGTCCTGCACCAACAGGCGGCCAATCCACAGGTGGCGGCTCCTTCGGCGGCGGAGACTTCAACAGTCTCGGCGACCTGCTCGACAAGGCTGGCAACTAAGCGTTCATCCAGTCCCCAACAAGACCCCGACGAAAGTCGGGGTCTTTTTTTGCACCCTTGAGCCAGAAGCCATCATTGGCATACTTCCCAAATGCTTCACTGGGCCCAAGCCCTCAACTTTTGGCAAATCGGCCTCACCCTCTTCTTTGTTTCACTCGGGTTGTGGCTATGGAGCTTACTCGGTCGACGTAAGCATCAGCAGCTAGCCCAGAATCGCCGGACAATTCGTGTCATCGCCGACGCCATTGCGCCGTTACATGGCGTCGAAGGCAATCAGGTCAAAGGCCTGCTCTCACGCGATGGCAGCGATACGCTCAAGGCACTCCGTGTCGGTATCGCGGGAGCACAGCGAAGGATCTCCATTAGCACCTATATTCTAGCCCACGATATTGTTGGTCGTGAAGTCATCGCCCTACTGGCCGCGAGGGCTCGCACAGGTGTTGAAGTAAGACTGCTCATCGATGCCGTTGGTAGCCGTATGTTACCGAACTATCGACTAAAAGACCTACGTGCCGCGGGTGTGCAGGTTGCACGATTTAATCCCGTACTTTCTTTACGCACACGCGGATCAGCGAATTGGCGTAACCATCGCAAGATAGCT
>CAJBPJ010000319.1 GCA_903957465.1 uncultured Opitutia bacterium | reverse complement strand
GTCGATGACGAGAAGCATACGCGCGAAGGTCTGCGCGCTGCCTTTGAGGAAACCTACGAAGTTTTCGTTGCCCGTGATGCCGAAGAAGCCGCGCGACTCATGCAAGACGTGCCACCGGTCGCCGTCGTGACAGATTTACGCATGGCAGGTGAGAATGGTATGACGGTATTAGACCGCGCCCTTAAGCTCTCCTCTCGGCCTGTTTGCGTTATGATGACTGCCTATGGAGACGTGGACACAGCCGTGGAGGCCATGCGCCGAGGGGCCTACGATTTTCTTCAGAAGCCAGTTGATCTACGCAAACTCACGCTTGTTTTAGAAAGAGGTCTCAAAGCGCGCTCAGCCGAAGAGGAACTTACGCGAGCACATACCCGCCTTGACCGCAAATTCGCCCTTGGTGAAATTGTTGGATCGTCGCGCGCCCTACAAGATGCCGTGGAGAAGGTCCGACAGGTTGCGCCGTCCAACGCTACCATTCTGCTCACGGGTGAGACGGGAACAGGTAAAGAACTGTTCGCACAAATGATTCACCAGAACAGCCGACGTCCCAAAGGGCCGTTCGTCCCCGTTCACTGTGCCGCCATTCCTGCAAATTTACTCGAGAGCGAATTATTCGGGCATGAAAAGGGCGCGTTTACTGGCGCCGCTGAAAGACGCACCGGACGCTTCGAGGCGGCTGATGGCGGGACGCTTTTCTTAGATGAAATCGGAGAGATTGATCCGCCAACACAGGTAAAACTTCTGCGCTTTCTTGAGTCCCGAAATATTGAGCGCTTGGGTTCACATAAACCCATCTCACTCGACCTGCGCCTTGTCTGTGCAACCAATCGCAATCTCGAGCAGATGGTTAAAGACGGCAAATTCCGCGAAGACCTTTTCTACCGACTTGCTGTCGTTCCCTTGCGGTTGCCTGCGCTGCGTGAGCGCCATGACGACATCCCTCTGCTCCTTGCGCACTATTTACAGAAGTTTGCGAAGGAGAACGGCGTTGCTGCACCACGTCTTTCGCCCGCAGCGGTTACCATCCTTTGTGATTACGCCTGGCCAGGAAACATTCGCGAATTAAGAAATGCCGCCGAGAACTTAGTCGTTCTCCACCCAGGCAAAGAGATTCAACCGAATGATTTAGATTCGCGGCTCCGGCAAACCGCAGCGGCAAGCGCAGCGCCCCTCCCATCGACACTCAACCCCGCACACATCCTGGACCGTGGAGAAAACGAAAAGCGCCTCCTCAAAGAAGCCCTCGCACAAGCGCAAGGAAACCGCACCAAGGCTGCAGAGCTAATGGGCATTAGCCGAAGAACACTTCACCGTAAACTCGTGCAATGGCCTGAACTTGATACCGGAACCCATGACTAACCGTATTCTCCGAGGATTCTTTGTACTGTGCAGCTTAACGCGCGCGACTTTTGCCGTCGAGATCGGCGGCGCAGATAGCTTAAATGAAGTTCTCCAACCGGCATTAATTGCACACCTCGCAAAAGTGGGGACCGAAGCTAAGGTGCGACTTGATGGAACTTTGCCGGCACGCGAGGGATTGCGTGATGGTAAAATTGGCCTCGCACTGCTCTTTCTGCGCGACGGAGAACTCCTGGAGAAAACGAGCGACGGAAAAGCTGTCCGCCGGTTCCCCTTGGGCGCCGCCGCCGCCTATGTCTATGTCCATCCATCGAATCGTTTGCCCGAAATCGACCTAGCGACACTCGCCAATATTTTTGGCGCCGGACAACGGAGCGATTACAAATTCTGGTCTGACATCCCTGGCGTAAACACGCCCGAGCCCATCCTTACTTTTATTAGCGTGCCCCATAAACATATGGGACAAACACTTTTCCAGGGCATTGCACTCGGGGGACGTGCTTTTAAGACTTCTGTGCGCACACAAATGAGCAGCGACCTTGCGCAGGAGAGTATCTCGTCGCGAACGAATGCCATCTTAGTTTCCGCAACACCGCTGCCCGAAAAGTTTGGTCGGCAAATCAAAGTTTCCGATGGAAGAGAGGGCCGATCGACAACACCCTACACCCCAGACGACACCAATATCTTTAACGGAGACTATCCTCTCCGACT
>CAJBPJ010000318.1 GCA_903957465.1 uncultured Opitutia bacterium | reverse complement strand
TACAGCAGGCACTCGTGACGACGCTGAATACTGATAAGCGCATCCGCCTTGAACCAGGCCACGAAACACTCGAGGTCGAAATTACAGGCTACACACGCAAGGCCGTCACCCGATCGACTGCTGATGCCCTCGAAGCAGGACAGTTTCGCGTCACACTCAGTGCCGTTTGCACCCTAGGTTCTAAAGATAAGCAAAAGGTGCGCTTCGCTCAACGAACCTTTACAGCCACAGCTATTCTTGCAGCCGCCGGCGACTTGTCGGCTGAAGAACGTCAAGTGTTGCCGCGTTTAGCTACAGAAATCGCCATACAAATTCGCGACGCATCTGTCGGCAGCTGGTAACGACTATGCCCAACCCTGTCTTGATTGCTCCGTCACTGCTCGCTGCAGATCACGGGAATTTTTCGGCAGGCATCTCCACAATCGAAGCAGCAGGATTAAGTTGGGTCCACTTAGATGTTATGGACGGACATTTCGTGCCGAATATCAGCTTCGGGCCGCAAGTGCTCAGCGATCTTCGCCCGCGGACTAAACTCTTTTTCGACACACACCTGATGCTCCTGCATCCTGACCGCTATATCGAAGCTTTTGCTCGAGCAGGCGCACAAAGGATCACGGTGCATGTTGAGGCCGACCATGATGTCGCACGTACGCTGGCAAGAATTCGCGAGCTAGGTTGCGCCGCAGGCATCGCACTAAACCCTGACGCTGACCCCAGCGCAGTCATACCTCACCTTCACTCGGTAGACCTCATCCTTTGCATGACCGTGTTCCCCGGATTCGGCGGCCAGTCGTTTATCCCATCGGTCTTGGAAACTATCCGGAGGGTCGACCAAGAGCGCGCCGCCCGGAAGCTCACTTACCGTATTGAAGTCGACGGGGGTATAAATGCAGAGACTTCAAAATTATGTCGGGCCGCAGGTGCAGACACCCTTGTCGCAGGCACGTCATTCTTCAAATCGGCTGACCCAACCGCCGCTGCGCGCGCACTGGTAGGTTGAGCCATTAAGCCACTGCCGGCGGCAAACTGTCGCCCTGTGCTTTCTCTGTCTGTAAACGTAACTGCCCGCACGCCGCATCAATATCGTGCCCCTTCTCGCGACGCAGCGTGACAGAAATTCCGGACTGACGGACGATCCCAGCGAAGCGCTCTTGCCGGGTCAGACTTGGCCGCTTCCAGGCAAGCCCTTGCACCGTATTGTAAGGAATTAAGTTAACGTGTGCATGCAGGTCACGGGCTATCTCCCCCAGTCGCTTCGCCTGATCCAAGCCATCATTAATCGAATCAATTAATATATACTCCAGGGTTAGCATGCGGCCGTGCTTTCGGGCAAAAGTTTTACAGGCAGGCAAAAGCTCTTCCAGAGGCCACTTACGATTCACTGGCATGATCTGCTCACGAACCTCATTGGTCGCTCCGTGTAGACTGATAGCCAAACGCACCCCCAGACTTTCTTCTGCTAATTCTAAAATTTTCGGAACAACACCTGATGTTGAAATGGTTATGCGACGGGCGCCGAACCCAAAACCCCAAGGGGCATTCGCCGCACGTAATGCAGCCATAAGGTTTTCATAATTTGCCATCGGTTCACCCATGCCCATGACGACGATATTATCAAACGATGCTAAACCTTCCGCTGCACGCTCTGGGGAAACAGCGTCTTCGATTCGGCAAACTTGGATGAGTTGACATACAATTTCACCAACCGACAAATTGCGCTTCAATCCATCCAGTCCAGAGGCACAGAATTTACAGCCGAAGGCAC
>CAJBPJ010000317.1 GCA_903957465.1 uncultured Opitutia bacterium | reverse complement strand
GTTGCGGTTAACCGTCTCTGGATGCAAATATTTGGACAAGGATTAGTGCATACCCCTGAGAACTTTGGTGTACAAGGCGATGCACCCACTCACCCTGAACTGCTCGATCAACTTGCAATCGATTTTCAAAAAACTTGGGATACCAAAGCACTGCTCCGACGTTTGGTTCTCAGCGCAACTTTCCGGCAATCGTCGATCGGGTCTGAAAAGAGTCTAAACCTAGACCCGAAAAACATGATGCTGTCCCGCGGTCCAACCCAGCGTTTATCGGCGGAAATGTTGCGCGACCAAGCACTCTATGCATCGGGAATGCTCGTCGAAAAATTTGGCGGTCGTAGCCAAAGCGGCGGCTCCAGTGTCGACGAATATAAATCTGACCCCGGTGAGAGTAATCGCCGTCGTAGTGTATACACTTATCGCAAGCGAACGATGCCACCTCCCAGCCAACAAATTTTCGACGCAGGATCACGCGAGGTCTGCCAAGTGCGTCGATTGACTACCAACACCCCATTACAAGCACTCGTACTACTCAACGAACCCATTTATGTAGAATGCGCACGCGGATTAGCTGAACGGTCTACCCGAGAAGCAAATGATGCCGCAACGCGTATGGGGCGGGCATTTAAACTCATCTGCGGTCGCCCACCGCGGTCCACTGAACTTGCGACATTAACAGAACTGTATAACCAACAACGCTTAGAATTTTCTAAACTGCCTGAAGAAGCACGTAAGGTTTGCGGGAAAGTCGACGCCGACCTCGCAGCACTCACTCTGGTATGCTCAACACTCATGGCATCTGACGCGGCCATCACTCTTCGCTAATATGCGCACCGAACGCCCTCCGACCTACGACGAATTGATGTCCGTCACCCGACGACACTTCTTGGGGGCCTCTGCGCTTGGCTTAGGAGCGCTTGCGCTTAGGCAGGTCATGGGAAGCTCGCTCCTCGCCGGTAATGCGCCTGCGCCTATTGCTGGTGGCTTCAATGGGCTACCAGGATTACCGCACCACTTAGCCAAAGCAAAGCGCGTCATCTATCTTTTCCAAGCTGGCGGACCTTCACAATTCGAGACGTTTGACCCTAAGCCACTGTTACGTGAACAGAACGGACAGAATCTACCCGAGAGTGTGCGCGGCGGGCAGCGCTTAACCGGCATGAGCGGTTATCAATCCACCCTACCGATGGCGGGAGCATTTACCAATTTCAAGAAATACGGTAAAGCCGGTATCGAAATCAGCGATTTATTACCGTACACAGCAAAAGTTGCCGATGAACTCTGTGTGATTCGCTCGATGCACACCGAGGCAATTAATCACGATCCGGCGATTACATTTTTTGCATCCGGCAGTCAGATTGCGGGACGTCCATCCATGGGTGCATGGATGTCATATGGGTTAGGTAGCACGAACCAAAATCTCCCAGCATTCGTGGTACTTGTATCCAAAGACGCCACGCGCGATCAGCCTCTCTATTCACGCCTTTGGGGTAGTGGTTTCTTACCCAGTGAGCACCAGGGGGTTCAATTCCGTGCCGGCAAAGAGCCGGTACTCTACTTAACCAATCCTGAAGGCGTTTCGCCGCATGCTCGGCGCTCGATGTTGGATGCACTCGCAAAGCTATCTGCTGAAGCACGTCAACAAACCCTCGACCCAGAGATTGATGCGCGCGTAGCACAAGCGGAGATGGCTTTCCGAATGCAAACAAGTGTGCCCGAGGTCAGCGATGTTTCCGGCGAATCGCAGGCCACCTTCGATCTCTACGGCCCGCAAGCCAAAGTCCCAGGCACATTTGCGGCCAACTGCTTACTGGCGCGTCGATTGGTCGAACGTGGCGTACGGTTTGT
>CAJBPJ010000316.1 GCA_903957465.1 uncultured Opitutia bacterium | reverse complement strand
ACCTGTGCCTTCCCATGCTTCGACCGGGGCACCCGCAGCATAGGCGATGCCTCCCGCAGGCGTTTCCATGTAGGTACGCGGTCCTGATTCGTTCAATGTTTCAAGAACCGCCAGCGCATCGAGGGTTGGGACCGTAACTGTAAGTGAAAGATACCCGAGACCTGCCCGCGCCGTTTCCGCAGAACTGAGTTCTTGGCGGAGGTCCTTGGCGATATCGACGGTCATAGCGTTAAGAATAATGCGATAAGGATTTATCGCAACTACCGCGCTTAGGTTTTTGCTGAAGTTTCAGCGTCGATAATAGGGGGGAATAAAATATCTTTTTCCGCTAGTTTCTTACCTTTAAGGGCATTCGACCAAACAAGGGTATTCTCAAAAGTAGTGGCCGCAGGCATACCTAAGTCTGCGAGAAGCTTCTGGGAGATTGTCGGCATGACAGGTGTTAGGGCAGTGGCTGTAAGCCGTAAGCCTTCGGCTATATGCGCTAAACAACTTTGAAGCCGTGCCTTATCGGCAGGGTCTTCAGATTTCCCAAGCTTCCAGGGCGCACGTGCCTCGATGTAGGCGTTGAGTGATCGGATAAATATCCAGAGGTCCTCGAGTGACTCTTTGAGTTGATAGTCGGTGCTAAGGGCTAAGTATTTTGTGACGGTTGTGGCCCAGAGCTCGCGCACCGCTTGTTCGGGTGTTTCATCGAGTACGGCTTCTGGCACAATGCCATCCGCATATCGGCCTGTCATGTTGAGCAAACGATTCAGCAGATTGCCTAAATCATTTCCTAGGTCGGTGCGGTAACGTGTTTCAAACTGCGCTTGGGTAAACTCGCTATCTTGGCCGACAGTCATCTCACGAATCAGGAAGTAACGGAAGGCATCGGCGCCGTGTTTACGTGCAAGGTCGAGGGTGTCGATGGCATTGCCCGCGCTTTTGGATGCTTTAGCACCGGCAATATTCCACCATCCATGTACGACAATTCGGCGAGGCGGTTCGAGACCAAGTGCTTTCAGCATACAAGGCCAGTAGACAGCGTGGGGCGGAACGAGGATGTCTTTACCAATGACATGTACGTCCGCTGGCCAACGATCTTTGTCGGCGACAGCGGAGTAATAATTCACGAGCGCATCAAACCAGACATACGTCACGTAGTCTTTGTCGAAAGGCAGTTCGATCCCCCAAGTTAAACGTGTTTTGGGGCGCGAAATACAGAGGTCATTGATCGGGTCTTTTAAGAACTCAACAACTTGGTTTTGGCGGAACCGTGGATAGATGAAGTCCGGATGCGCTTGAAGGTGCCCAAGCAGCCAGGGCTGGAACTGAGCAAGACGGAAGAAGTAGTTCGCTTCAGTAATTTGGGTGACTTCACCAAAAATTTCAGGCCAGGTACCATCTTCCTTGCGGTCTTTATCGTGCAGGAACTGCTCTTGGCGGACGGAATAGAAACCCGTGTATTCAGCTCGGTAAATTAAGCCCGCATCAAAAAGTTTTTGGAGTAATTCTTGGACAACTTTTTTATGACGAGCTTCGGTTGTGCGAATATAGTCGTCGTTAGAAATATTTAACAAACAGAGCATTTCACGGAAAAGCGCCGCCACACCATCGCACAAGATTTGTGGATCTTGTTTTTGACGCTCGGCGGTTTGCTGAACTTTTTGACCATGTTCATCCAGCCCCGTTAAAAAATGTACATCCTTACCACGCATGCGTTGGTGGCGGGCAATGACGTCGGCGAGGATTTTTTCGTAGGCGTGCCCGAGGTGCGGGGCACCATTGGCGTAATCAATCGCCGTCGTTAGGTAGAATCGTCCTTTAGACATCGCCCGAAAGGTGGGGGATTTAGTGCTAACGTGCAAGTCGGATGCCCGATGGGCTTAAGCCCAATCTTTCGTTTAGTTACGCTTCTTGATTTCGACTCAACTTAGCTCCGCTGCTTACGCTTTGGTCACGTCTGGCTGGTAGGCGATTTCGAAGGCGTAGTTCTGTCCGGCGCGCAAAGGCATAGGGTGATCACGTTCGAGTACTTGGTAATAGTGAACTTTACCCC
The DNA here is from genome assembly GCA_903957465.1 of uncultured Opitutia bacterium. GTDB lineage: Bacteria > Verrucomicrobiota > Verrucomicrobiia > Opitutales > UBA953 > UBA8828. The sequence goes on along the minus strand of CAJBPJ010000316.1, from coordinate 1,144 downwards.
AGCACGTACGATGTTGTGAATCTTCGGAGACGGTTTCGATTTCGCCCCAGGCAGCATGGAAATCGTCGCGGATGAGTTCGCAGCGGTGATACTCGCCACCCAGTTGAAATGCGCCATGTGGATTCATCCGGCTGTGTGGTCCTGCGATAGGTACAACGAGTCGGAAATTTTCGAGGGTTACGTTCGTCCGTACTTGTAGAAGGAAACGTCCGATAATTTTCCCACCCATAAACTCCCAGTCGACTTTGAATCCACCGACATTGGGCAGGATGTGCTCATGGGTATCGATAAGCTCGGGCTGCTCGTAGCGGAAATTATAAGCACCGCGCGAACCCATGGCTACTTGCACATTACTTCCGTAATACGAAGGTGTGATAGCGCGTCCGTTAATCGTTAATTGAGGTATAAATGCTGGTACCGCTGCATTCACTGGCCAGTCCATCACGCCAGGCATGTGCGGGAAGGCTAGGGTGTCGGTTTGTGCACGTCCGCCCGCAGATACGAGTGGCAGTTGAATAAATAGGCCGCTCGCTGGATCGCTATACACGCAGAGACCTTGTTCTTTGCGACCACGATCGAAAAGGAAGTATCGGCAGCTTGATTTAGCACCAGCCGTGGGAACAGAAGGGAGCGCTCCGCCTACGGTTTGTGCGAGACGTGACCACTGTGACAGGTAACGAGCGGCGTCGAAGTTTGCCATCCGAGTGGTATGCCCCGGAATGGTGTCGCGTTCGGTGTCACGAATAACGAGCACACCATGCTCGAGGTCGACATACGTTCCGAAGAAACAGGTGAAGAGACGGCGAACGAGGTCGCGAGCTTGCGGTTCTTTGTCCGTTGGCACCCACTTATCGCGCAGTGCTTGTAAGAGGACAGTAATCGGGTGCATCTGACCGTAGGCACCAATGCCGCGTCCGAACGACCAACCCATACCGTCTTCGCGTGTTGATTCGAGTAGGATGCGAACATACTTCTCTGCGTGAGCGCGGAGTTTCGGTAGCTTGGCATCGCGCACCGTTACCGATGTGTGTAACTGCAAAGCTTGTCGGCTAAAGATAAGGGCAACGAGACCGTAGAGGTCGTAGCAGCCGCCTAAGATTTCGGGGTTACCGCCTTTAGGTGCGTCATCGAAGAATCCACCGGT
>CAJBPJ010000315.1 GCA_903957465.1 uncultured Opitutia bacterium | reverse complement strand
TTTAGGTTGGGTAGAGCGATAAAGTAATTTTCTGGGTAATAAGGTCCACCGCCTGCCGCGTTCTTTCGCGACATCATCGCTGGATTAGCACGGAAGGCATAATATCCAGGGTGTCCTTTGTAGCTCGTAACTAAACTCGTGCTATCCCCGATGGCATAACTGAATGGCTCGGCGCCGCGAGCGATCCAGGCATCGGAAGTAGGTGCGGGTTGTCCGCGTCGCTGAACGGATGAAACTGATTCATACTCGCGTTTATAGAGTCGGTAGAAATTGCGGAGAAGGTCCCAGGTTGGACCACGCATAATAGCGGGACTACCATTGGAGGTCGGATTGCTTTGTGCCTGTGACCGCGTGGACCAAAGAGTCGAGGGGATGGGTAGTTCGTAGACGAAGCCCAGTTTACGTTCTGGATTCATCCACTCCACGGTGCTCGGCGTGTTGGTTGCATTGATGTTCATCGTTGCAGCCATGTTAAACCCAGAGCTCCAGGTGGTATTCTTTCCATTAATGTCACCATTATCACCGGGGCTGTCGCTGAATTCTGTGAGTGCGGTGTAGTCGTTAAACGGAAGTTCGAAGGCGACGGAGAGGTCGCGGCGCAAACCGCCGTTTAAAGTATCTGAGAAGACGCCGTAAGAATCCACGGTGACATCGTGATAGTAACGTCCAAGGGCATCGGTCATTGCAGTATCTGCTGCAGCCGAACCGCCGCCCGCACCTCGAGTATAAGCCCAATTGCGCAACATGGACCGATTGAGCACTCGGGATAAGAGCGGTCCGATTCCAGATGTGTTTGTTGCCGTGACATCGGCATCCCACCAGGTTGCGAATCCATTAAACGGGCGCGATGCGACAACACCCGTTCCCATGAGTTCAACGGTGTTGCGACCTGTTTGTGTCCGGAACTTTTTATCCCAGGTTGTGGCGCTCGTGAGTTCTTTAGCCGTGGCAGTGAGCGTCAGTGCGTCTGGTAAATTAATTTTTGCTTTCACCCCTTCATCACCCACCCACCACGCATAGTTTCCGATGAGCGTTCCAGCGACTGCACCCGGAAGTGGCATCGCAGGTAGTTCGACTTTATCTGGGTCTGTTGTGGGTGTAGATCCAGCAACACTTGCCGTATACGTCGGACGTCCTGTGTATTTTAGCGAACCAAGATCAAGTAAAGGGATGAGGCGTCCTGCAGGGGCGGTCGTCACGGCGAGCGAAGCGGGGCCCGTGCCGTTAATGAGACCTCTGCCTTTACGCGTGGCACTTGTATCGGCGGAGCCAGCTAGCGTGCGATCAGGAACGACAAACGGAAACTTCGTTTCATCAGCAAGCGTCGGGTCCACTGCTTTCACTGCTAAAGGTGAGACGAGCCAGCCCAGAAAAACTTTTTCATCAGGTGTACGCGGATCCCAATCGCGCGATTTACTGGAGTCAGCACCACCCGTACACCAGACGCCCGTCCAGTTGCGCTTGTAGTAAGGTACGGTGGGTGCGGTCCCAGTTAGTTGAATGTAGGTGCTATTGGTGGCTCCCGTTCCATAGGGCAGGGTGGAAGCGTTATAAGTTCCTGATTCAAAAAGGTCGGCCTTGGCGGTGACGCGTTGGTCAGCGCCTGCGAGTAGCTGAAGTTGCCCAAGGGCCATCCGTCCAGAAGCCACCGCGTTGAGCTGCGCTTTGGCCATATCCATGCGCACAATTGCGATACGCGACTCGATATTCAGGAATCCAGCTACGCTTAAAACCACCAAGACCAAAAGCGCCATGATGGTGAGGCTCAAGACGAGCGAAAAACCTTTCCGAGAGGACGTCATGAAAC
>CAJBPJ010000314.1 GCA_903957465.1 uncultured Opitutia bacterium | reverse complement strand
GAGTGAGCCAGCAAGGGCATCGACATCAATATCGCCGTGGCCGAGGCCTGAAAGGGTCTCGCGTGCAAGTTTACGGGCAGCCCCACGATCCAATAATCCACCGCGCGTAGGTTCTGCACCGAGCACAAGGTTTTCAGCAACCGTGAGGTGAGGGGCGATGGACAATTCTTGGTAAATCATGCCGACGCCGCTTGCCCGCGCTTTTTGGGGGTCGCGCGGTGCGTAAGCCTTACCATCGAGCTTCATGGTGCCTTTATCGGGAGCATGTGCTCCCGACAGTACTTTCATGAGGGTGCTTTTGCCGGCGCCATTCTCTCCGACCAGTGCATGCACCTCTCCAGGTAACAAGGTGAGGTCAACGCCGCCCAGTGCTTGGTTACTACCAAATGACTTCGTGATGCCTTGCATCACGAGTCGAGGTGTCACTTGGGCGTCTGCCCCCATTCGCTTAATTCATCTGGGGCTTAATGACTGCTTGGACGGCGCTGGTATCAACATTCTCTTTGGTTACGAATACCGAACCCGTGTCCGTTTTATCTAAAATGGATTGCCCGCGAATCTTAGCCACTGCTGCTTCCACAGATTTACGTCCCATGGTGAATGGGTCTTGAGCAATGATTCCCGTGATCTCGCCTTTGCGAAGCGCATCAACGAGCGCAATGGTAGGGTCAAAGCCGACGAAGCGCACTTTTCCGGCTATTCCGTTTTGTTGTAGTGCCTGCAGCATGCCAATAGTTGTGCTTTGGTTGCAGCAGAAAATGCCATCAGGTGCACGCTCGCCCGAAAAACGTAGAAGCAACGACTTCGATTTTTCAATGGCTGAGGCAGTGGTTGCGCCAGCGTATTGATTGCTGCTGATAACTTCGATGCCTGGGAAGGCCTTGATACCTGCGAGGAAGCCTTCTTCCCGTGCATCAGTTGAGGCAGAGCCAACTTGGTAGCGCAACATGATGACGCGTCCTTTGCCACCGAGTTGTGCCGCTAGGCCTTCAGCTGCTTTTTTGCCGGCAGCATAATTATCTGTACCCACGTAGCCTGCGCTGGCGCCTTCAGCTTTAGCTAAGGGTGAGTCGAAGATGATCACAGGGATACCTGCTTCGGTCGCTTTGACGGCCTTGTCGCGCAAGGCAACGGCATCGAGAGGGGCAAGACACAGTGCGTCAACTTTACGCAAGATGAGTGTATCAACCATCGCCATTTGCTGTGCACGGTCATCTTCCTTTTGAGGGGCAGACCAAACAATTTCTACACCCAGTTCGCCGCCTGCTTGCTTAGCGCCTGCTTCAACGGTTTTCCAAAAAACGTGCGAGGCACCTTTGGGGACGAGTGCGATGACTGGTTTGCGTGCGTCTTCTGCAAGAACGGAGGCCGCAAAGCAGGTGATGAGTGTGAGGATCTGGATGGGGGTACGCATAGAATTATTCCGGGGAGAGTAAGGGGGAGGGGATGGTTTCCGCAGGCTGACTGTAGGCGGGCAGTTGTGCGAGCGTATCCAGCGGTATAACGTCGCCGCGATTGATATTCTTGAAGGCAGTTTCGTCGACGCGAACCGTGACAACATCCGTATCTCTATCACGCGCGACCGAGATATAATAAACGTGGGGTGATTCACGTGTCAGCATGAGGAGCTTGTCCCCAACTTGACTGCTGTATTTGTAGCGTCGGCCTCCGACGTCGGCTTTCGAAATTACTTTATACCGTTCGCGGGCCATAAAGACCTCGTTGCTAATGCGTGTGCTGGTTGGTTCGCCGCAACTTAAGAACGCGGAATCCCAGGGCAGGAACACAGTATCTTCATTAATCCGGAAGCTGACGAAAACACGACGGCGTATCAGGTCCGATTTTAAGTTAGCCGTTTCCGTTAAGTGAACTTCGCCTTGTTCATTGCTTTCAAAGGTGCTCTTGGCGTTGGCGATAACCCAGGCTCCGAGTTCAGCACCAGTTGTTAGATTGAAATCGCTCCAGACTTTTCGACGTGCTTCCGGGTCAACATTGATGCGCAGACGGTCCCGCAGGTGAATGATATCGTTGGCAAAATCGCGCAAGCGACCTGCCCAGCCAACGTACGCCGAAGTATTAACTGTGTTACTGGTCTTCGGGCCTTTACCTTCACCGATTTTTTCTGCCTCAGATGCACGGAAGTTTACCTTATCAATAGCCGCCGCTAATTCGGTGAGCTTGAGGGTCGCAAGATCTGCACGGAGTCGGGCGGCTTCAGGGATGTCGGCAGCGTCTGGGAATTTTGTTAGCAATTCATCCCGCAAAGGTTCGAATTCTTTGTTATCTAAGAGCGGGGAAAGAATAAGCTGCAGGGTCTCGGTTAAAGCCTTTGCTTTGCGCAACTGGTCTCCTGGAATATCTTTTTCCAGCATGTACAGTGTGACCTTAGGCTGAAGGGTGATAGAGAATTTATTAAGTGGGCCAACGAGGGTTTCGTTGTTCAGGGCTACTGTCAGGGTGACGTTATAAGCGGCCTCGTCGTTGACTTGTAGCCTTTGGAGTAAAATCGGTCCGCACGGTAGGCCGCCGGGAGGCTCGCCAAAAGGTACCACCGCAGCGTTTTTGGCCTGATTTTCATACTCGTTCGCACGTTTCACAAAACTTTGCCACTGGGCGATAGACTTCGCGTCTTCACTCACAGCGCTATTGGCAACGTCTTTAATCGTTTCGCTCGCCTCAGGTTGCGCGAGTAAGAAAGAGCTTCCGAGAACTCCCAATGCGATACTAACAAACGTTGCGATGGTGCGTACTGAGTTTTCGCGTCGGATAGAGCTTTCTTTTTCTCGAATGAGGAACTCAGCCTGAAGTGGGGATATTTGGTCAACGGAGGCGGAGTCTGCCAAGCCGTACATTAACAGTCGGCGGCGGGTGTCATGTTCGAGTCGTGGGAGATCGGGTTCGGTCTCGGTGGAGCTTTCAACTTTTTCGTTGGTTTGGCGGCTAAGCTTCAGGCCGCTCGTAAACGAGAAGTGATTGGAAAGAGGTTCCCAGTTCTCGGATCCCACCGGCGCACACAGGGTCTCGGCCGTAACTTTTCCAGCATGAATGAGGTCTTGTACCTCATATTCTGAGAGAGGCCCATTGACCTCGTCATTGATATATAAGGCGAACTGACGCATAGTGTGCGTTGTGGTAGGGGGTTAGAGAATTGTCGGGCTAAAGAGGGGTGGCAAGCCCTTACCCGTTAGCGGGTTGTCTTTGCATCCCTACGACTTTTCAGTCATGCCTTATTCTGCATGTCTGACGCAGGTCTCCATTCGAGCCAGAAGCAGATTCAGGGCCATATACTGACGCCTCAGCTGCGCCAATCGCTCCGCATTCTACAAGTCCCTGCCACCGAACTATTGGCAACCATTCACGAAGAGTTGGCCGGTAATCCGCTACTGGAAGAAGTCGACGGCTCAGGCGCTCCCTTGCCTGATTCCGCTGAACCAGTTTCTCCTGAGTCCGAGAGTGAAAGCGAAGGCTCGAAAGAACTTCGCTTGGGTGATGACGACTTTGACGCCCTGAAGCGCATGAAGGAAGATTGGGACGATAGTTACTACGAAGAAGTTCGCTCACAGGGATATTCGGCAGACGACGAAGATCGTCGGCGTCACCAGCTCGAGTCCGTTACAGGTGATGCTTCTTTGTCAGAACATCTTTTAAACCAATCGCGTTTAGCCACCTCGGATCCCGACGTTTTACAAGCTATCGATCACTTGGTGAATGCGTTGGATGAGCGTGGTTTCTTGGAAGAAGATCTCTCGAGCTTGGCCCTCGCTCACCAACTTGATTACGGGAAAGTTCTCGAGGCCCACGGATTGTTACTTGGTTTTGAGCCAGCTGGCATCGGTGCGCGTAACCTTCAAGAGTGCTACCTTGCGCAGCTTCGCGCTCAAGGAAAAGACAGCACTGACGCGGTAAGGTTGATTACGGAGGCTTGGGAACCTTTGATGGCACGTCGACTAGACGAATGTGCACGTTTGCTGAATTTAAGTCCTGACGGTATGCGGGCAGCACTCGATGTACTTGCACGCCTCGAGACCGCCCCTGCGCGTCGTTACCGGCGGGATGAAAACCGACCCGTTACACCTGATGCAACTGTCGTGCGCGGTGCGAATGGTAAATGGCAGGTGACACTTGATGACCGTCATGTGCCACGTCTACGCATTGCTCCTGCTTACAAGGATATGCTGGCCGGCCGGGCCCTCTCGGACAAAGACCGCGAGTATATCTTAGAACGCATGAAGCAGGGCAGGTTCCTGATTGGAGCCATTGAAGAACGTCAACGCACCCTCGAACGTCTGGCGCATATCCTCATCAATCGGCAGGCAGATTTTTTTGAAGAGGGCCCTGCAAAACTGAAACCGCTCACGATGGCAGATGTTGCTGTAGAGTTGGGCGTTCATGAAACAACAGTTTCGCGGGCAGCTGCTAACAAGTG
>CAJBPJ010000313.1 GCA_903957465.1 uncultured Opitutia bacterium | reverse complement strand
CCGACCGGATCGACGTATACCCGACTGATTAACTATACAGCAGATAGTCCGACGCCTGTTTCGACCCCTTGGCTGAATACCAACGACAGCATCCTCATTAGTGGCGGCAATGCACGTGCGCTGGGATTGATTCCCAATAGTTACTTAGCGCTCGATGCGTTCATTGAATTTAACACGGCCTTTGCGTTTGATTACGATCGCAGCAACGGGATTGGTGCGCAGCAGATGGACTTTGTGGGTGTGGCCATCCACGAAATTGGTCACGCCCTTGGCTTCAATAGTGTGGCTGATTTTTTAGATTACAACGCGTCTACGGGAGCGACGACTGCCAACGGTTGGACGGCTGCAGATTTCGCGAGTACGCCACTTGATTTGTTCCGATATTCAACAGCGAGTATCGCCGCGAGTAACGCCAACGGTCAGTACATTACCGATGTGTCGGTTGGCGTAGCGGCTCAAGCGTTACTGATTGGAAACGTCGAATTGATGATGTCGACCGGCGTCAATTTCGGTAACGGCCAACAGTCTTCGCACTTCTTAGATAACAATGGGATTGGGGTGATGGATCCGACGGCCAGCTTTGGGGAGGAAATTAACATCAGTGCTAATGACTTACTTGCTTTGGACGTTATCGGCTGGAATTTGACGGGTAATGCCATCCCAGAGCCTAGTACCTACGGAATCGGGCTGGGCGGGCTGGCCTTGGCGGTGGCTATTGGGTGCCGTAAACGCCAAAAAACCTAAGATTTCCCCGTTGAAAGGTGGGGCAAGGACACCCACAGTTGCCGTCACTACCTTTCATGGCTGTCGACGTCAAAATACCTCCTATGGGCGAGTCCATCACCGGTGGCTTGCTCGCCAACTGGCTCGTCCAAGACGGCCAAGCGGTCAAAAAGGGCCAGGCCCTGTTCTCTTTCGAGACCGATAAGATCACTTCGGAGGCCAATGCCGACGTCGATGGCGCCATCCGCATCATGGTCGCGGCTGGAACCGAAGTAACCGTCGGACAAGTGGTCGCGACGATTGATGCCAGCGCTGCGGGTAGCGCACCTGCCGCGGCCGCACCTACTCCTGCTAAAGCTGCTGCACCTGCACCTGCGGCCGCTGCACCGAAGAGCGCACCTGCGCCTGTCGCACTTTCTAAATCCGGCGCTGCCGCAGAAATTTCTCCAGCAGTCCGTCGTATCGCTGCCGAAACCGGTCTCAACCCTGCAACCGTTAGCGGCACAGGCAAAGCGGGTCGCGTGACCAAGGGTGACATGCTCGGCGTATTGTCGGGTGAAACACCGACGCACGCTGCACCTTCCGTATCGGTAACACCTAGTGCTGCGAGTGCACCGGTCGCCAAGGCAGTCGAAGCTTTAGCGAAAGCCCCTGAAGGCCGCGTCACCCGCAAGAAGATGTCGCCACTGCGCCGGAAGATTGCGGAGCGCCTAGTGTTGGCGAAGTCAGAGACGGCGATGCTCACGACGTTTAACGAAGTGAACATGGCTCCGGTCATGGAATTCCGTAAACGTTACGGCGAAGAGTTTTTGAAGAAGCACGGCGTGAAGCTCGGCTTCATGTCCTTCTTCGTGAAGGCCTGCGTCGCCGCGCTGAAGGACTTCCCGGCGGTGAACGCCGAGATCGATGGCGACGAGGTCGTCTACAAGCACTTCGTCCATATGGGCATCGCGGT
>CAJBPJ010000312.1 GCA_903957465.1 uncultured Opitutia bacterium | reverse complement strand
GTGAGTGTGCCTGAGCGTGAGACGACGCCAACGGAGCCGCGCTTGTGGATATAGCCCGGCGCGATGCCGATGCGACAGCCACCGTGCGACTTGTCCCCAGTACCAGGTGTAACGATGCCAGGGCAGTTTGGTCCGATGAGACGGGTGCGACGGCCCTCCATGGCGCGCTTGGCGCGGATCATGTCCTTCACGGGGATGCCTTCGGTGATGGCGACGGCGAGGTCGAGGTCAGCGTCAACACACTCCAAGATAGCATCAGCTGCAAAAGGGGGCGGTACGAAGATTGCGGAAACTGTCGCGCCAGTTTCGCGTTTGGCATCCGCAACTGTATTGAAGATGGGAACCTTTTTGCCGCCGTGTTCAAAGACTTGGCCGCCTTTACCAGGGGTGACGCCTGCAACGACCTGTGTGCCGTAGTCCAAGGAGAGCTTGGCGTGACGGCCACCGAAGTCGCCCGTAATGCCTTGGACGAGGACGCGTGTTTTTTCGTTAACGAAGATAGACATGGAAGTTCAGTTATTGCTTGGCGACGAGTGCGACAATTTTTTGGGCGGCATCGGCCATGGAGTCGCCCGAGACGAGCTTGAGTCCGCTCGCAGCGAGCGTCGCTTTACCCGCAGCAACGTTGTTACCTTCGAGGCGAACGACGAGGGGCAGGGTGAGGCCGGTCTCGCGGGCTGCAGCGACGATGCCCTGGGCAATGACGTCACAGTCCATGATACCGCCGAAGATATTAACTAAGATCCCCTTCACATTGGGGTCACCGAGAATAATCTTAAAGGCTGCGGTGACTTGATCCTTCGAGGCACCGCCACCGACGTCGAGGAAGTTGGCTGGCTTGCCGCCGAAGTGCTGAATGATGTCCATGGTGGACATGGCCAGACCAGCGCCGTTGACGAGACAAGCGATGCTGCCGTCGAGCGCGATATAAGAGAGGCCGAACTTAGAAGCTTCGATTTCCTTAGAGTCTTCCTCGTTGAGGTCGCGCAAGGCGACAACGTCGGGATGGCGGTAAGTAGCGTTGTCGTCGAAGGAGACCTTCGCGTCGAGCGCGAGCAACTTGCCTTCTTTGGTGACGAGCAAAGGGTTCACTTCGACCATTGCACAATCCTTCTCCCAGTAGAAATGGTAAAGCTTGGTGACGAGCGTCACGCACTGCTTGAAGAGATCACCGGAGAACCCGAGGGCGAAGGCGATTTGGCGAGCTTGGAATGCTTGCAGGCCAACCGCAGGATCGACGTGTACTTTAAAGATACGCTCAGGCGTCGTGTGAGCTACGTGTTCAATTTCCATACCGCCTTCGGTCGAGGCGACAATGACAGGGCGCGAGGTGGCGCGGTCGAGTAGGATGGCGAGGTAGTATTCGTCATCACGTCCATCGGCACGCTTGCCGAGGTTGGCGGCCTCGGTGAAGTAGATGGTCTGGACCTTACGACCCTCCGCGCCGGTTTGAGCGGTGACAAGGGTGTTGCCGAGCATGGCCTTGGCATTCTCTAAAGCTTTCTCCTTATTTGCTGAAAATTTTACGCCGCCTTTGAATCCGTTGGTGAACGTACCTTTGCCGCGGCCACCCGCGTGAATTTGCGATTTCACCATATAGCCATCGGCACCATTGAGCTTCGCAAGTGCAGCTTCGAATTCGGAAGCGGTTTGGGCGGTTGCGCCTTTGGGAACGGCTACGCCGAACTTCTCAAAGAGAGCTTTAGCTTGATACTCGTGGATGTTCATTCGTTTGAAAGGTAGAGATGGCTGCTGGGCGACCAGGGTGATCGCCCGTTTACAGCCGAGAGTGATTAGACGGCGCCGAGGTCAACTTCCTTCGCTTTCACGATACGGTCGATTTCTTTTCCTTGGGCATCTGTGCTGGCCTGAACTTCTTTTTAAGCACGCTTAAGGTCGTCATAAGTGATAAGCTTTTCGTTATGCGCCTTCTTAATTGATTCCAGACAGTCACGACGGGCATTGCGAATACGCACGCGGCCTTCTTCGGCACGCTGGTGGGCAACTTTTGCTAATTCCACACGGCGTTCACCGGTAAGTTCAGGGACAGGGCAACGTAGGAAGTTTCCTTGTGGGATAGGATTGATACCGATGTTGGCTGACTGAATAGCTTTACGGATATCTTCCATCACGGCTTTGTCGAAAGGTGTGACGGTAATCGAGCGGGCGTCCGGCGTGGTGATGGCCGACATGTCCTTGAGACGTTGCGACATGCCGTAGGATTCGATATGAACATTGATGTTCTCAATCATCGAAGGGGATGCTTTGCCGGTGTGGAGGGTCGCTAATTCATGCTGAGTCCACTCGACGGCTTTCTTCATTGAGTTAGCACCGTCAGCGATAATTTTTTTGAGATCCATGGTATGAAATGTTTTTGGGTAAATTAGCTAACGAGTGTGCCAATGTTTTCGCCTTTAATTGCGCTACGCACGGATTCCTTTTGATTCATCGAGAAGACGAGAATGGGAATGCGATTGGCTTCGCAGAGTGAGAAGGCTTCGGCATCCATCACGCCGAGTCGCTTCGAGATAGCTTCAGCGAAAGAAACCTTCTTATAGCGTTTAGCATCCTTATACTTCACGGGGTCTTTATCGTAGATGCCGTCGACCTTGGTAGCCTTTAAGATGATATCAGCACCGACTTCATTGGCACGAAGTGCGGAAGCGTAGTCGGTTGTGCAGTAGGGGTTGCCGGTGCCAGCGACGAAAATGACCACCCGGCCGCGCTCGAGGTGTTGGGTGGCTCGACGTTGGATAAAGGGTTCAGCGATCCGGTCCATCGGGATGGCGGTCATGACGCGCACATCGAGGCCGTGTTTTTCGAGTCGGTCCATGAGGGCGAGTCCATTGATGACCGTGGCAAGCATGCCCATGTTGTCACCCGTGGTGCGGTCGGTGCCATTGGCCTGGGCGCCTGCTAGGCCCCGGAAGATGTTACCGCCACCCACGACGACGGCCACCTGGGTGCCCAGGGAGCGGACAGCCTTAAGTTCGGCGGCTAAACGGTCTAGGACGGTCGAATCAATAGATTCCCCCGTCTTATCATTGCGGAGGGCTTCCCCGCTCAGCTTGAGCACGACTCTTTTGTACTTAGGCTTGGCGGTAGGCATGGGTGGTTTGTAGGACGAACCTCTCCTCACCGTCAACCACCGCTTGACACTTTACCCCTAGACCTTGTGGAATAACCCCTCGCAGTCTGATGGTGTAATGGCAGCACAGGTGGTTTTGGTCCACCTAGTCTAGGTTCGAATCCTAGTCGGACTAGCGAGCCCTTTAAACGAGGGTCACCCTAAATAAAAAAGGCGGACGCAATGTCCGCCTTTTCTGTGTCCTTTCGCTTACGCTTAGGCGCGGCCTTGGTACTCTTTGTTCTCAGTGCTGACCTTGATGATCTCGCCTTCCTTGATGAAGAGCGGCACGTTGACTTGAAGACCGTTTTCGCACGTAACCGTTTTTTGTACGTTACCGGCGGTGTCACCTTTGACAGCGGGAGGAGCTTCGAGGACTTTGACGGTCACTGAAGGGGGCAAGTCGACGGTAATAGGCTTATCTTCGACAAAGAGGACTTGGTAGGTGGTCCCTGGGATGAGGAACTCCTTGGAGTCTTCAAGCGATGTTGCTGAGACGTAGAACTCTTCGAAAGTCGCTGGGTCAATGAAGACATAGCTGCCGTCTGCTTCGTAGGAGAGTTCGAGCTGCTTGATCGAGTTATCGAAAACTTCGAACGAAACGTTGATGCCGCAACGAATAGGAATCTTGGCACCGGTTTTGATGGAGCGAACCTCCATTTGGCAATAGGAGGCATTGTTCGGCGGGGTGCGCACTTGGCACTCCAGCACGACGCAAAGTTCGCCGTTATTGCTAATGATGTTCTTCTTCTTGATCCGATTGACAGGGAGGCTGGCCATAGGAACAGATTTAAAAGCCGACCGTACCCCCGGTGGTCAAGCGCATAGGGCAGTTTAGGCGCTTATAAGGGGTCTTAACCTGCTAATTCTGCCGACTTCGCTGCCCATTCGGCCGTCGCGGCCTCCGCCTTAGCGGTCACCTCGGTTAGGCGCATATTAAGCTCTTTGGCCCGGGTCGGGTTGGCGTAGGTGCCCGGCAATTGAAGTTCGGCAGCAATCTCAGCTTGTTCAGACTCAAGTTTGGCCACGGTTAATTCAAGGGCAGCCACTTCTTTTTCGAGACGCTTACGCGCCTTGGGGTCGAGTTGGACATTCTTTGCCGGCGAACTTGCGGTGGGAGTCGTTGGGCGATTTTGCACCGGGCGTGCATCGGTGAGGCCGGCGGTGAGAGCTTCGCGTTCACCTTTGGCCTTCGATTTCTCGAGGTAGTAATCATAACCACCCGCATACGGAGTAATCCGGCCTGAGTGGACGTGAATGACTTTGCTGGCAATTGCGCGGATGAAGTGGACGTCGTGACTGATGAAGACGAGGGTGCCTTCGAAAACTTTGAGCGCTTCAATCAAGGCATCGATTGAAACGAGATCTAAGTGCGTCGTCGGTTCGTCCATCAATAGCACATTGGGAGGTCGCACGAGAAGACGGACAAGTGCGAGGCGTGACTTCTCACCGCCGGAAAGTACATGGACGGGTTTATAGACGTCGTCTTTGCGGAAGAGGAATGCGCCCAACACCGCACGCGCGTGTTCTTCCGTCAAAGGGTATTCAGCCG
>CAJBPJ010000311.1 GCA_903957465.1 uncultured Opitutia bacterium | reverse complement strand
GGGCCAGCTTGGTGGAAGCTCGGGCTTTGTTTGGTACTGGCAGGTTTGAATATGACCTTCGGGATAAATCTAGATCGTGAAGTTGATGGTGTTCGCGATATTCCAAATTTCAGCTCGGTTTATTGGGGCATTCACGGATTTTTACTCACTGCATCGGTGGTCGCGTTTGCTCTGCTTGGTTGGCCGCTTGTACGGGGTGCTTGGCAGACGTGGCGTCGACGTCAGTTAACACTCGAATCACTTTTTCTACTTTCTGCGTTCGGTGCGCTCGTGCTCTCAGGTATCTCGACATTCACAGGTCGTGGTAGTGTTTATTACGACGTCATTCCGATTGTCTTAGCTATCTATACCTTTGGATCACTTTTGGGTGAACGAAGTCGAGGCCAAGCCAATGCCGCTTTGGCTGCTTTACGTACCACCTTGGATACCGTGACGGTTGTGGGCTCAGATGGTGTGCCCCTGCGCCAAGCCCGTTCGGATTTACGTGAGGGCCAACGGGTAGCTGTCCTTGCAGGTGAAACAATTCCCATCGACGGTACTGTGACTTCCGGTTCTGCGACGGTTGTGGAAGCGGCCGTAACGGGTGAACCTTTCCCGGTTGCGAAACATGTTGGCGACCGAGCTTTTGCTGGATCCGTGATAGCGGATGACGGTTACCTCCAGATTGCACCTGATTTAAGTAAAGCCAGTCGTATGGATGCGGTGCTCGATGCCGTGGTACGTGCATTGGATGCGCCAACACGTATTCACCGTGATGCTGATGCACTCCTTCGCTGGTTCCTACCTTTTGTGGTCTTGGCTGGCGTGCTTACGTATTCGGGTTGGGCGTATTACGGACACTTTGAAAAAGGCCTACGCGCCATGCTCGCTGTTTACTTAGTGGCGTGTCCCTGCGCTCTAGGTTTAGCCACACCCGTAGCGGTCATGAGCGCGCTTCACCGCCTCGGGCGAATCGGACTGGCACCCAGTTCGGGTGACACCGTGCTGAAGTTAGCGGAGGTTGATACAGTTGTATTGGATAAAACGGGAACACTCGGCGAAGGTCTGCCGACGATTGAAGGTATACATTTAAGTCCTGCCGCAAATGTTAGCGAAACTGATTTACGTCAGAAAATTGCTACCATTGAATCCCGCGCCCGCCACCCGCTGGCGGCTGCGTTGGTACAATTAGCGCCACCTGTTGAACTCGCGGGATTAAAAGTCGAAACTCAGCCAGGTTTAGGCGTGGTTGGAAAGTGGGATGGTGGAGAATTGCGCATCGGTGAAAGAACTTTGATGCCAACCTCTGCGGATTTCTCTTTTGCCGATTCGCTCAGCGGTAAGCGCGTCTGGGTCGCACTCGATGGACGAGCGGTTGCGGTAGTTATTTTATGTGAGACATTGCGGGTGGATGCTCGCTCGACAGTGCAGGCCTTGCATAAGCTCGGGTTGAATGTGGAAGTGCTCACGGGAGATCCTTCGCCAGCTTGGACGTCGATTGAAGGTGCCCAAATTTCCAGTGGTCTTTCGCCAGCAGGTAAAGCCGCTCGGGTGCGCGCATTGAATCAAGCTGGTCGCAAGGTGCTCTTTGTCGGCGATGGACTGAATGATCTTGAAGGGATGTCGGATGCGCACGCGACTTTAGCCATGGCGAGTGGTGCGGATTTGACACAACAGAGCTGCGACGCGGTCGTGGTCGTTGACCGTCTGTCCACAATTCCTGAGTCGATTCAGCTTTGCCGAAAAGTCCGTCGTGACCTCCAAGTTAACCTTTGGATTTCGACAGGGTACAATTTGGTGGGAATTGGCCTAGCCGCTGCTGGCTTGCTTGCCCCCTGGGTTGCGGCCGTGGTTATGCTGACTTCTTCGCTTTTAGTGGCCGCCCGGGCCGTCCGCTCGGCTAGTCCTGACGCGGTTTAGGCGTCCCATCCTTGTCAGAGGGCATCCAGTCCGTTAAGTCTAATAGTCCTTAAGCCCCTCCCGATGAATCGCCTGTCCGCCTGTTTATTATTCACTTCTGCACTCTTTGCACAGCAATCGCCTTCGGCTTCGCAGGTCGCCGGCCTCGAACAAGACGTTGCGCAGGTTCGTATGGACGTCGCCCGTCTCTCAGAGCAAATCACCGATTTGCAAAATGCCATCCGTGCGTTGCGTGCGAATCCTGCACCTGCAGCTGGAAATTCAACGGCAGATCGCCAAGCCATTCTCGCCGAAGTCGATAAGAAGACGAACGCACTGCGCACGGAACTCGATGCCGCTTTTGCGACATTTACTAAGCAGGTGAATGCAGCGCTTGCGAATCGAACCAACGCGACAGCGGTTGTGCCTGTATCAACGCCATCTGCGGTACAGCCTGTGACGCAAACAGCTGAACCAGCTGCACAACCTGCAGCAACGCGTCCAACAGATAACCTGCCACCCGATATGCCCCGTACCGGCATTCGTTACAAGGTGAAGGCGGGCGAGTCTTTAAGTGGGATTGCTCGTCGTAACGGATCGAAGGTTGAATGGATTTTGAAAGCGAACCAGATGGACAATCCTAACCAAGTTAAGGCAGACTCCGAAATCTTCATCCCTCAGCCCTAATCCCCTTAGGCTGATTTAACATGAGCACCCCTAAAAAATCGAATCTTGGACGCGGCCTTGGCAATTTAATTGCCGGTGGAGCTGGCAATAAACCTACACCGACTCCCGCACCTATTCCTGGGGTAACGACTTCCACGCCAGCGCCATCCGCTGCTGTTGGTATTCTTGAAGTACCTGTCGGACAGATTGTACCCAATCCGCGTCAGCCGCGTCGTGAATTTGATGACCAGTCGGTCAAGGAACTTGCGGAATCCATTCGCGCAGAAGGTCTCATTCAACCGGTGGTTGTTCGTAAAGTTGCGGGCGGTTATGAATTGATTGCGGGCGAGCGTCGTCTCCGTGCATTTAAGTTATTAGGTATTAAGCTAATCCCTGCGCGCGTCTTGGAAGTAAATGACGCTGCGAGTGCGGTGCTTGCTTTGGTCGAAAACTTACAACGTGCAGATCTTAACCCAGTCGATGAAGCCCTCGGGATTGCTTCGTTGATGCGCGATTTTAAATTAACCCAAGAAGCGGTTTCCGAGCGTCTCGGTAAGCCGCGTGCGACCATAGCCAATTCAGTCCGACTGCTACAATTGGATCGCGAAGTTTTAGGCTATTTAACGAAGGGGAAATTGAGTGCAGGTCATGCGAAGGCTTTGCTCGGACTTGAGCAGGCTTCGCATCAAATCCAGGCAGCACGTCGGATTGTCGAAGACGATCTTTCGGTGCGTGCGACTGAAAAGCTCATTCACCAACTCCAAGCGGCCCGTCCACATGACCGCCGTCGCAAGGTCGCTGACGTGCTAGCCGATATTCAAAAGCGTCTGACTTCACACTTAGCTGCACCCGTCACCGTGGTACGTCGTGGTCCCAATGGACAGATTACGATTCGTTACGTCGGCGATGAAGATCTCCGCCGTATTCTCGAGAAGCTGGGACTTAAGGGAGACTAAAGAATAAAGACTAAGGATTAAAGTCTCGTTGCGTATGGCGCCGCCAGCGCCGTCTTACGCCTTCTTTACGAAGCAAGACTTGAGGCCCATTTTTGTACCGTCGATTTTGCAGTCGATGTCGTGGTCGCCGTCGACCAAACGGATATCTTTAGCTTTGGTGCCTTGTTTAAGTACCTGCGACGAACCGCGTAGTTTAAGGTCCTTGATGAGTACGACGGTGTCTCCATCGGTCAGGATATTGCCCACGGCGTCACGCACAACCTTCGGGCCATCCGTTATCTCAGTCGCGACTTCGCGCGGCCATTCATGTCCGCAGGTCATACACTCCCATTTGTCGGCATGTCCAGCGATGTCGGTCATCGTGCATTCGGGACACGCAGAAGGGTCGATGGACATCCCTCAATCAGTGAGCCCTTTCAGTTTGCAGCAAGCGGAACCTTTGTGGATGATTTTGGTCTAAAACCGATGCCCCGTCTTAGCTTACTGCTCGCATTGGTATGCGTACGCGTGTTCGCCCAAGAGCCTTTTAGTGTACCCCAAGGCTTTGTCGCGGAGACAGTCTACACGGTTCCTAAGGCTACGCAGGGGTCATGGGTCAGTCTTGCGGTCGCTCCCAATGGCGATCTCGTTGCTGGCGACCAAGGCGGTGGGCTTTGGCGCATAGCGTTGTCTGATCCAAGCAAGCCAGTTGTCACGTCCATCGCGACAAAGTTTAAGGGAGCTCACGGTCTGCTCTTTGTCCAAAACTCACTTTATGCAATTGTCGCCGAGGGGAGTAACACCGGCATTTGGCGTTTACGTGATCCCCAGGCCGACGGCTCTTTTTCGGATCAAGTCTTGCTGCGACGCATCCAAGGATCAGGTGAACACGGCCCGCACCAGCTCGTACTCGATCGCGACGGCACCATCCTCGTCATCGCAGGCAACCATACGAAGTTACCGGCCGACGAGTTACCAGGGCCCAAACCACATTGGGCTGAAGACACTTTGGTTGATCGTTTCGAGGATCCCAACGGTCATGCTGTCGGCATCCGCGCAGTAGGCGGTTGGATTGCTCGCATGAATCAAGACGGCACTGGTTGGCAGCGTGTGACAGTCGGCATGCGCAATGCTTACGACCTAGCGGTGGCTCCGGACGGCGATATCTTTACTTTCGATAGCGACATGGAGTGGGACATGGGCGCCCCATGGTACCGTCCGACTCGCATCTACCTCGCAACGCCTGGTGGAGAACTCGGTTGGCGCTCTGGCTCAGCCTGTATCCCTGAGCCGACCATCGACACACAGCCGCCCATCCTCGATATCGGTCCGGGTAGCCCGACCGGCGTCGCCTTCGGAACCGGCGCCAAGTTCCCCGCTCGTTACCAACGCGCCTTCTTCGCCTGCGATTGGACATATGGGACGCTTTATGCGATTCACCTGACGCCTAACGGTGCTGCTTGGTCAGCGAAGAAAGAAGTTTTCGCGGCGGGTAAACCGTTCCCGCTTACAGACATCGTCGTACGTCCTCAGGACGGTGCACTTTACCTTACGGTGGGTGGTCGTGGTTCCCAGAGCGTACTTTACCGCATTCGCTACACCGGCGCCGAACCAACTGTACCCGTCGGTTGGTACGCGGCTACGCCCGAGCAGAAACTTCGCCGTGAACTCGAACAACTTCGCCTATCGACTGTGCCAGCTATCGCGCTCGACAAAGCTTGGCCGCTGATGGGGCATAAGGACTTCTGGATTCGCTACGCTGCGCGTATCGTCGTCGAGGCTCAGCCCGTCGAGCTTTGGCAGAAGCACGTGGTATGCACTCCGCGCGAAATCACCGATTGGCTTCAACTTAATGCCGCCTTGGCCCTTGCACGCTGTGGCAACCCAAAGTCCGAGGATCAATTCCAGAGGATCATGGAGATTGCCATGAAAAATGCCTACGAAGACCTCGTTCGCGTGATGCACGTCGCATTGGCTCGTTACGATGTACCCGCGGTCTCTGTCGGAGTGCAGCGTGACTTCAAAGCAGAATTACGCAGAATCACACCGCAGAGTACTTTTTCCGGGCGAACGGATGCGCTGGGCCGTCAATTGGCGGAACTCGCTGTTGCAGTTGAAGCACCCGAGGCTCCGGCAAAAATCATTCAACGGATGCGTGAGGCGAAGGCGCAACCAGGTCTCTCGGTCGATAGCGATCTACTCACGCGAAATGGTAATTATGCCAAGGATGTTAACGCGGCATTAGTAGTGACTCAGACTAACGTTCGCATCGGATACGCCGTCTACCTCGCACGGGCTAAAGTTGGTTGGACGCCAGAGTTGCGCCAAGAATTCTTTGGGATGCTCGATGAGATGACCCAAGCCAAAGGCGGACACAGCTTGCGCGGTTTTGTCGTCAATATTCGCAAGGCTGCACTCGAGAATGTTCCTGAGGCTGAGCGCGCAGCCTACGCCGAGATTAAAGCACCGAAAGTCACTGAAGTGCTTCCCGTCGCCAAGGGGCCTGGCCGTAGCTGGACCGAGGACGGAATCCTCGCTGCATGGAAAAAGTCCAACGGTCATAATTTCGATAACGGGCAGCGTATGTTCAAGGCTGCTGCCTGTTCGATGTGTCACCGCATCGGAGATCTTGGCGGTGCGCAGGCGCCGGATTTAACCGGTGTCGGTTCACGGATGACGCCCGCCGACCTTATTCAAAGTATCGTCAATCCAAGTACGGTGGTGTCAGATCAGTATGCGCAGTCTGTCATCGTCCGTGCAGATGGAACGAAATTTATCGGACGAATCATTTCAGATACTGCCGATAAAGTGCAGGTCTCTATCAATCCTTTTTATCCATCTCAGCAGGTGACACTGAATCACTCTGACATTCAATCAGTCGAGCGTTCCGCAACCAGTTCAATGCCCGCTGGTTTAGTGAATGCGCTTAATGAAAAAGAGATGACAGATTTAATGGCCTATGTGTTGGCAGGTGGAAATAAAGCTGACCGTCTTTACCAAAAGTAAGGGCGGATTGCTGGCTCGCAAAATGCCGCAAAGTTGTCCTACGGTCAGGCATGTCAATCGCTCTGCTCTTCTCTGGCCAAGGCGCACAAGTTGTAGGTATGGGCAAGTCTCTCTATGAGGCTAACCCTGTCGCTAAATCGATTTACGACCGGGCAGCTAAGGTCCTTCCGTTCGACCTTAAGGAGGTTTGCTTCAACGGACCGGCCGAGACTCTGACCGAGACCCGCGTCTGTCAGCCTGCGCTCTATGTGCAGGGCTATGCGATTGCTGAAATCCTGCGCGAACGCGGCCACCTTAAGGATCTCAAGGCATGTCTCGGCCTCTCCCTTGGCGAACTAACAGCATATGCCTATGCGGGCGTATGGGATTTTGAGACGGGTTTACGCATTGTTGCCGAGCGTGGTCGTTTGATGCAGCAAGCCTGTGAGTCATCTAAGGGCGGTATGGCTGCAGTGATTGGCGGCTCGCGCGATGATATTGCTAAACTCTGCGCTGCCTTTGATATCCAAGCGGCTAATTTCAACTGCCCTGGGCAGGTTGTCATTTCAGGTGAGGCTGAGAAAGTGAATGCTGCCGTGGCACGTGCTAAAGAGTTTGGTCCTTTCAAGCTCGTTAAAGCACTCACAGTTGCCGGCGCGTATCATAGTCGCCTGATGGAGCCTGCACGTGCTGCCTTTGAGAAATTCCTCAAAGACATTCCATTTAACACACCCAAAGTAACGGTGTATACGAATACGACAGGTGAAGCGGTTAGTGATCCTTC
>CAJBPJ010000310.1 GCA_903957465.1 uncultured Opitutia bacterium | reverse complement strand
TACCATCTGCAAAACTGGGTACGTCGTTATGGACTTCGCGCTGTGTTACCACGCACCGTTTGTGCGGATGGTAATACTCGATCGGGTCTTCGATTGTCACAATGTGTCCATCATTGTTCTCGTTGATCCAATTAATCATCGAAGCGAGTGTCGTCGACTTACCAGAACCCGTCGGACCAGTGACTAAGATTAAACCACGCGGACGAGCCAACAGATCCTTAACCATGTCTGGTAAACGCAAATCGCGCATACCGTAAATTTTATTTGGGATCAGGCGCAGCACCATTCCGAGGACGCCCTTGCCGCGATAGACATTGACGCGGAAACGTGCCTTTTGCGCAAAAGAGAAACCGAAATCACAGCCGCCGTCGCGCTTCAAGCGCTCCAATTGTTCTGCCGGCGCAATGGATTCAACAATCGAGTCCACTGCCTCGGGCGTAAGCTTTTCTCCTTCGAGCGGGATCATATCGCCCGAGATGCGCAAGCATGGCGATTGACCGACGTGGATATGTAAATCCGAAGCTCCATTTTCGATCATGGACTCCAGTAATTGATGAATCTCGTAGGCCATGAAATTAGACTTCGGTGGCAACGGTTGCGCCAAGAACCTCCTCGATAGTGGTCATACCGGAGCCAACCTTGCGAATGCCATCTTCACGCATCGAGCGCATGCCCGCTTGACGTGCCTTGCGACGCAGTTCCACAAGTGATGCGCCCGAATAAACCATTTGTTGAATTTCTTCGGTAACCACAAAGAGCTCGAATACACCGCGACGGCCTTTGTAGCCACGGTCGCCACACTTCGGACAACCCGCACCCTTCATGGGTGTAGCACCTTTTAAGTCGGCCTCCGTCATGCCAATGGAAATGAGTTCCTTGTGCGAAGGCGTGTAGGGCTGCGCACAACTTTGACAAATACGGCGAATGAGTCGCTGAGCGAGCGCGCCGCGTAACGCTGCGGACACTAAGAATGGCTTTACGCCGATATCGACCAAGCGCGTCACCGCACTCACCGAATCGTTCGTGTGCAGCGTCGAGAATACCATGTGACCCGTAAGGGCAGCATTCACAGCAATTTCTGCCGTTTCTAAGTCGCGAATTTCACCGATCATTACGATGTTGGGCGCCTGACGAAGCATGGCGCGAAGGGCAGCGGCGAAGGTCATACCCACATCGCGCTTCACCTGTACCTGATTGATACCAGCCATTTGATACTCAACAGGATCCTCGACCGTGATAATCTTACGGTCGGGAAGGTTAACGTAATTTAGGGCTGAATAAAGTGTCGTTGATTTACCTGAACCGGTAGGACCTGTAACGAGGAAGACCCCGTCCGATCCACCGATTAAACCCTGGAAGACAGCTTGGTCATCCGCAAAGAAACCCAGCTCTGGCAGACCAAGGCGAAGGCCCTCTTTATCGAGAATACGCATGACGATCGATTCTCCGTATACCGTCGGCAGAATGGATACGCGAAGGTCGACGTCCTTGCCGCCTGACTTAGCCTGAATACGTCCGTCTTGCGGGATACGCTTCTCCGCCAGCGAAGCATCCGCCATCAACTTAAGTCGTGAGATGATGGCTGC
>CAJBPJ010000309.1 GCA_903957465.1 uncultured Opitutia bacterium | reverse complement strand
CGCCGACGCCACGTGAGATGATTAAACGGATGTAACCATCAGTTAGGTTATTGCGACGGCAGGACTCGCAGACGACGTCCGCGATTTCTTTGCGCGTCCAAGGGAGCTGCAGCATGATCGCCTTCGCTGACATTTCCAAACGCTCCAAGTGTTCTTCGAGGCGGAAGACGTTACCTTCGTAGAGGCGAATGCCTTCGAAGATACCGTCGCCATAGAGGAAGCCATGGTCAAAGACGGACACTTTGGCGTCCGCCTTCGGGTAAAACTTACCATCAATGTAAACTTCCATAAAACCTTAGAGTGAGTGGATGCTCGTCTTGTTCACGGCCATCGCAGCTTCCTTGAAGGACTCGGAGACGGTGGGGTGAGCGAAGCAGGTGCGGGCAATGTCTTCAGCGCTGCCGCCGTATTCCATGTGCGCACACGCAGAGGCGATCATTTCAGAAGCACCGCGAGAAACGATTTGCACACCGAGAACTTTGTCGGTCTTGGCGTCAGCAATCACTTTCACAATGCCGGTAGTGGCATCGCTCGCAATCGCACGTCCATTGGCGGCGACGTTAAATTTGCCCACGCGGACTTCGATGCCCTTGGCTTGAGCGTCAGCTTCGGTCAGTCCAACGCCCGCAACTTCGGGGTCGGTGTAGATGACGCCTGGGATGATCGCGTAATTCACGTGACCGCTCTTACCGGCAATAATTTCAGCGACCGCCACGCCTTCTTCTTCGGCTTTGTGCGCGAGCATCGGGCCGACGACGACGTCGCCAATGGCGTGCACGCCGGGGAGGTTGGTGCGGTAATGGTCATCAATCGCAATGCGACCGCGCTCGTCGAGCTTGAGGCCAGCTTCTTGTGCACCGAGACCGGTGGTGTTGGCCTTTCGACCGACAGCGACCAAGATGCGGTCGGCAGGGAATTCGAGAACTTTTCCGTCGCGCTCAGCGGTGAGAGCCACGCCACCGGGAATCTTCTTCACGCCGGTAACTTTGGTGCCAAGTTCAAACTTGATGCCCTGGGCTTCAAAAGCTTTTTGCGCAACCTTCGCGATATCGACGTCGTACGATGGACCGCCCACGGTGGTGAGCATTTCAACGACGGTGACTTGGGTGCCGAGGCGTGCCCAGACGGAGCCGAGTTCGAGGCCGATAGCGCCAGCGCCGACGACGACTAAACGCTCAGGAGTTTTCGTGAGGGCGATACCTTGCTCCGATGAAATAACAGTTTCGCCGTCAAACTTCATGAAAGGAAGTTCCACAGGCACTGAACCGGTGGCGATGAGGACGTTTTTGGTTTCGAGGATGCGTTCACCTTTGTCGGAGCGTACGACGACTTTACCAGCGCCGCCGAGGCGACCGAGGCCTTGAATAATTTCGACACCGCGTTTGCTCACGAGGGTCTTCACGCCGGCACGCAATTGTGTGACGACTTTGTCCTTGTTCGCCATCATTACGGGGACGTCGAACGAGAGTTTGTCTGCGCCGACAATACCGTGCTTCTTGCCGTGCTGAGCTTGATGCCACAATTCCGTCGAGTGGAGCAAAGCCTTCGAAGGGATGCAGCCGATGTTCAGGCAGGTGCCACCGAGGTTCGCGTCTTTTTCGACGAGGGCGACCTTCAGGCCGAGTTGGGCAGCCTTGATGGCAGCGACATAGCCGCCGGGGCCGGAACCGATGATGACGAGATCGAGTTGGGACATGGAAGTGTTGGGTATAAAGGATTAGACGCCGAAGAGCAGGCGTTGTGGGTCTTGGATGCTATCGCGCACCTTGATCAAGAATGTGACCGCTTCTTTACCGTCAATCAGACGGTGGTCGTACGAGAGCGCGAGGTACATCATTGGACGGATCACGACCTGGCCGTGTTCAGCCACGGGACGTTCGATGATGTTGTGCAGGCCCAAGATCGCAGGCTGCGGGTAATTCAAGATCGGCGTTGAAAGCATCGAGCCATAAATGCCGCCGTTGGAAATCGTGAAGACGCCACCCTGGAGTTCAGGGAGTTGGATTTTACCTTCGCGGGCACGCTTACCGAAATCACCAATGGTGCGCTCGATGTCGGCAAACGACAGTGCATCACAATCGCGGACGATCGGAACCATCAGGCCCTTTTCAGTACCGACGGCTACACCGACGTCATAGAAGT
>CAJBPJ010000308.1 GCA_903957465.1 uncultured Opitutia bacterium | reverse complement strand
TGCCAATCGCATGAACGGTCGTGCCAATGAGCTTAAAGGCGCCAACGGCGGACAACTCCCGCGCACCGCTAAAGATTATCGCGAAGTGGTCGGCCTGGCAGATGCCGACATTGTTCACGTCTGCACACCCCCACACTGGCATGGTCCCATCGGTGCCGCCGCCGCGCGTGCCGGTAAAGCTGTTTGGGGTGAGAAGCCTTTGACGCGTACCATCGGGGAGGGGCTTGCTTTGGTTGATATTGTCCAGCGCGCCAAGGTGCCTTTCCGCGTCAATACCTGGTTCCGCCTGAATACCACTAACTACTATGGCATCGGTCCAGCCCGCGAGATTCGTCGTATTGTTGCCAGTGGCGTCCTCGGTTGGCCTTTAACTGTACGCGTCGCTTCCGGAGCCGGCGGTATCGAGTGGAAAGTGAATCTCTGGTCAGGAAAGACTAACTTAGATCCACAACCTGTACCGCCACACCTTGACTGGGATTTTTACTGCGGCCCGTCACCACTCATCCCGTATCACCCTCACCGCTGCCATGGTTCATTCCGTGGTTACTGGAATTTCGACCAAGGCGGCCTAGGCGACATGGGGCAGCACTTCCTCGATCCAGTACAATACTTCCTCGGCAAAGATGGCGAATACCCAGTGAGTGCTGAGTCCGATGCGCCACCCCAAGATGCAGTGGCATGTGGCGTCTGGAAGACAGCAACCCTTACCTATCGCGATGGCTGTAAGGTGATTCTCGAATCCGAACTCTGCCCTGGCCACGGAACCCGTCCATTTATTGAAGGCCCTAAAGGTCGTCTCTGGGCAGACATGCGCACGGATCCGCCCGAGCTCGCTATTCAAGCACGCGAATTCCCCTTACCTGAACATCAAGAAGATGATTTTGTGGCCGCCGTGCGCGAGCGTCGTCCATTCGGTTACGGCGTGTCCGAAGCACACCACAGTTGCACGATGGTTAGCCTCGCTGCACTTTCGGTAAGGCTTGGACGTAAGATTACGCTCTCTGCCGACGGCAAAGAAATTGTCGGCGACGCTCAAGCTCAACGACTGCACTCGCCTGAACTAAGGAAACCGTGGCTGCTCTAAGCTCGCACCCGAAATTTCTGCAGACTGCAAATACCACACCAGCCGTTCGAATATTTTCTAACCTCTAATTGCATGCGCCTATTCACCGCTATCTTTGCCTTCATCTGTGTTGCGAATTCAAGCCTACACGCGGCCGACCTCGCACGTTATGAACCCATCCTAAAACAAGCCGATGCGGCTTTCGTGGGTCCGAAGTCTCCCGCCCGCCTTGCAGCAATGACCGCAGTGCATCAGGCGACCCTCGACCTCGGTAATCCTACTCGTAGCGATGATGGCACCCAGGCCTGGTGGTTTGAGCAACTCCGTCAGCGCCTCAAAAATGCTACCAACCCTGAGGTAACCTATTTTCTCGAAACCGAGCTTTGCTTTGCCCCTGAACCTAAGAAGCCAGCGGTGATACAGTTGTCTACGGCGGTTACCCAAGTCCCTTATCAAGCAGGCCAAGGCACCATGGCTTCGCTTGCAGATACTGCGCGCTCACTTGATTTAGGGGAACGTCCTCGACTCACCGTCGATCAACTTCGCGCGATGGCGAAGGATACCAAACTCAAAGCCGACGAATCCGATCGCGCACTCATTTTGCTACGTCGCATGAATCCAGCCGTGGCCGCGCCACTTCTTTGGGAGCGACTCCAGTCAGCAAAGAAGCGTTCTGAAGTTATGCTATGGGAAGAACAGTTAATGCGCGTGCCTGTAAAGGTTATCGGTAAGGTAGCCTATGACGAAAAATGGTCCGCACCGGTGAAGGC
>CAJBPJ010000307.1 GCA_903957465.1 uncultured Opitutia bacterium | reverse complement strand
GGTTCTGGGACGGTCAAACCAAGATGAACTGTTTGCGTTGTTCGATTGGCCAATCGCTCTCGACTGCTTACGCGCACCACATCCAGCGGTTAATGGTGATCGGTTCTTTTTGTCTTACCGCCGGAGTAAATCCACGAGCTGTGGAGCAATGGTTTTTGGGTGTTTATATCGATGCATTTGAATGGGTGGAGTTGCCGAATGTCATTGGGATGAGCCAGCACGCCGACAACGGATTCTTGGCAAGTAAGCCGTATGTTTGTGCAGCCAGTTATGTCGGCAAGATGTCGAATTACTGCTCAGGCTGTACCTACGACCCGAAGGACAGGCTGGGTCCCAAGGCTTGCCCGCTGAATGCACTCTACTGGGATTTTTGGTTAAGGCACCAAGAGCGCTTCGCCAACAATCCGCGGATTGGCATGGCGGTGCGACAG
Organism: uncultured Opitutia bacterium; assembly: GCA_903957465.1. Taxonomy (GTDB): domain Bacteria; phylum Verrucomicrobiota; class Verrucomicrobiia; order Opitutales; family UBA953; genus UBA8828. The sequence continues at coordinate 1,147 of CAJBPJ010000307.1, read as the reverse complement.
GCGATGGCGATGAAGCCAGCGGAGAAAACTGCGATACGCAAGAAGGCTGACGAGCTCCGACAGCAGATGGACTCTCTTTAAGTCTTAAGCGTCACTCACATAACCCGACACCAGAGAACCTTCAGGTAGCGTCCTTCGGGGTGATGGGAGGCGTTGGGGTGGTCGGAGCCTGCCCCTGTGCGGTCAAAGATTTGCAGGCGTTTACCGTAACGGTGCGCTGCTTTAGTGATAAGGTCTTCGAATTGCTCTTCGGTAACGAGGCCGGAGCAGGAACAGGTCACGAAGAATGAACCAGGCGGAGTTAGTTGAAGGGCAAGGACATTGAGGTCGTTGTACTTCTTGAGGCCATCGGCGACATCGATGTCGTCGCGACCTTCGACAAACTTAGGTGGGTCGCAGAGGACGACATCCCAAGTCTTACCATTTTTTTGCATCTGCCGTACCCACGAGAAGGCATCTGCATGGACGAACTCGATGCGTGCTTGGTTCAAATTCGCATTACGTTTGGCCATCTCGATGGCCTGTTCATCTAGATCCACGCCGGTGACTTCGCTGGCGCCGCCGAGCTTTGCGGAAATAGAAAATCCGCCCGTATAGCAGCAAAGATCAAGCACGCGCTTGTCTTTGACGAGTGCAGCAAAGCGTTTCCGGTTGTCGCGTTGGTCGCAGAAGAAGCCAGTTTTGTGGCCGCTGGCGAAATCAACTTCATAGCGGATGCCGTTTTCTTTGATGCGGGCGTCGCGAACTTGAGAGCGCGGAATTTCGTGCGGCTGAATGCTCTCAATGTTGCCGACATACTCGTCGACGTGCACAACTTCACGTTTAGTGCCGAGGGCTTCGTGAAGGATTTGTATCCAGCGCGGTAAGCGCCTTAAGACTGCGTACGAAGATACTTCAATCGAGAGGGTGTCGGCGAAACGATCGACAACGAGACCGGCAAAGCCATCGGCATCGGCATTGATGACGCGGTAAGTGTCCGTAGTGGCGTCCAAGGCGAGAATTTCGCGACGGAAGTTAACTGCGCGACGGATGGCAGCTTCGAACCAAGCTTCATCAGGTTTCCCCGCGGTGTGTTTAAAGATGCGGAGGGCAATGGGTGCGCCTGGATTCCAAAATCCATAGCCAATGAGACGTCCATCTTTGTCGT
>CAJBPJ010000306.1 GCA_903957465.1 uncultured Opitutia bacterium | reverse complement strand
TTCCGTGCGCGAAAAAATAGGCCCATTCACAACCCAAACTTCGCCGTAGCGCTCTGTATACCTTTGCGCGATGCGCAGTTCGATATCTTTCCAAAGTCCAGCGTTCAGGCCGTGAAGCTGTGGCACGACATTCGTCATCAAAAAACTCGCGTACTGCGCGGCTACTCCGTGACACACTGCCATGGCATAATTCGGGGCCATATGACCGCGGTCGTAACCCGAATGCGTGTAAACCTCTGAGCGAACTTTGGAATAGGTTCGGGCGTCGCTACGAAATCCGGACGGACGTGCGGCGTGGACGCCTTTATGGGGCATCACCTTATACGCGGCCCAACGAGGTACATGTTCAACTTCGTCATAACCAACTTCATAACCAGGATTCACCAAGTGTAACCAAGGCCCAACCGGATCGCCATAAGGAGAGGCGTCTGCAGGATCCGGTGACGGCGCTGCAATAGCGCCATCCACAACGACGGGGAACGCATCCGCCACCTTGTCGAGTGTGCCGACAACCGATGCAGGCGTCGTCGGGGACTCGCGAACCAAGTCCACGCCATCCAACACTACATTTTCAATGCCGACGCGCTGCGACTTACCACTCAACGCATAAACCACCCAAAGCGCAGCGCCAGCTGTCAGCAGCAGGAAACACGCAAAGATGCAGGCTTTAAAAAATTTTCCGAACATCAGGCAGGTAGTTTACAGTACAACCACGCCCAATGTGCGAGTAAGGCGAGTCCAGCTAGCCAACGAAGGTGTCTGCGGCCTGCATCATCGGTTACCAAACGCACCCGCAGAGGATCGCTGCGCAGACGCGCGACCACCGCCCAAGCCGCCCAAGCACATACACTGAGTGCAAGCAGCGTCACGATCGGACTAAAGGCAAATGCACTTAGCAAATCAAAGGATGCCAAACTACGCACGCAGCGTGTGCCACCACAGGCCAAGCAAGGGACACCCGTAATCTTACGAAAAAGACATGCGGGGGTGGTTAAACCAAAATAGAAAAAAGTCCATGCGACGATACTAGCCGCTACGACGACTGCAGGAATCCAACGCTCAGCGTCGAATTCCCCAGGAATGAGCGGACGTCGGACCAGTCGAATCATTTAGACATGCCAACAAATCCTAAGAAACAGCCGCAGCAGCAGGAAAAAGCGCAACCGATTGTAGCCCAAATCACGACAGACAGCACAACCCTCCATCCAGAAATGGATAATGCGCAACCTGTCGCGCGACAGCTAAGGGCCCAGGCACCCAGGTTTAGTAAAATCGCTGGAAGCCAAGTCTCCATCGGCGCCACTGTACCGGCGAGAATCAAGACAATCTGCAGCGGGAAGAGAACTAGCCATAACAGTGTTGAAATAAATATAGAGGCACTGACCGTGCGACCAAAGGAAACCTTCAGCCCTTGAATACGTAATCCAATCCACACAAAAATACCTATCACTGCCGCAATCAGCGGCAATAACACCATCGCACAGGCCATACCACATCCCGCAGCCCATGCGGGACCCTGTTCTTGAACACTGGCCAGCATTCCACGACCCATAGCGGAGAGCTGAGGGCTATCGCTTGAAACCAGCCATTCGGCCAAGATCATAAGCCGCGCAGACTCGACCTGTGAACTGATAGGCGAAAGTAATACCATCGGCAAAAACAAGACCCCAATCGCAAGGTAGGCGGCGGAGAAAACCGACCCTGTCGCCAATCGCGCGTTGGTAAGCACAAGAGGCTTTGTCACCAACTGCCAAGCGGAACGAAAAAGCGATCCTAGGCCCGGTGTCGTCTCCCAAGGCAGCTCACTCGGGGAAGTAAAAGTTGCTGGCTCAGCAGCAGAGGACGCTGTTGCCGTTGCTGAAAACTCAGCCCACTGCTGCAAAGGTATCCATGAAGGCATTCCTTCGCGCCAGGCAAGATCGGTACGATAGAAGCGGCCTTCGACTAAGCCGGCACTAATTTCGGCTTCGGTAAAAATACCTAATGCCGCGCCATCTCTCGCTAAATGGATTTTCATAAGTAATGCAGATAAAGGCGAACGGGGCTAATGGTCAAAAGCCTTTAACCAATGTCCTGGGTGAACGGTAAAAAGGCGAGAAAAGCTCCTCCTATAAGAAGGCAGCACGAGGTGATAAAAAGAAATAAAATTGCCAGAATTGTTTTCCACGAAGCATCACGGTGACCAGCGCTCAATCCCGCGAGGAGGCAGTACGCTCCCCATGGGAATGCGAGGATGCCGAAGAATGGTAACGCTAAAACAGCATTCGCGGCACCTCCCACATAATTCATCACGCGAAAGGTCACACCCCAGCCGCGCTTCCCGCCGCCAAAAAGCATTAAGCCAAGATGAATAAGGGCTGAAGTTACCAGAACTCCCAAAGTGACTAGCACGGGCGTGAGCAAAGCGTGGTATCCCATATAACGGTAAATTTGTCCCCATGGGAAAAGGTGGATCATATCTCCCCAGACACTTTCCCACATCGGTCGGATAAGCCACTCCGCCCAAACCAAGCCGAATACATTCGCCAGGCAGGCAAGCACCAGGTGCCAAAGAAAAGGCACCCAAAGGCTGCCTTGGGGAGGCAATGCGGTAAAGGTTGTGACTGGACCCAGTAAAGTTTCTCGGAGCGTCAGCGCACAAGCGAGTGGGAGTGACATCTCACGACGGCGTTCCAGTGCCGGCTCGGGCACTTGCCGAAAAGTATTAGCCGCCCGAAATTCCGGCCGCTCAACCAAAGGCACCCAAGCAGGTTCGCCTTCTTTCCAGGAAAGATCTGTGGGTCTAAAAAGTTGTCCGACTAAACCCGCCGCAACCTCGTCGGAGGTTTTTTGTCCAAGACTACGTCCATCGCGCGCGAGGTGAAATCGGGGCATCTCCATGTAAGCAAGTGGC
>CAJBPJ010000305.1 GCA_903957465.1 uncultured Opitutia bacterium | reverse complement strand
GTTCGCCTCGCCAATACCCAACCCCAGACCGAGGTTATTCGTGCAATTTTCACTCAGCCCGGCAATCGCACCACCGCACCTTATGGCACCATTCCGACAATTCCCGGCACAGTGGTCTACGCTGCTAACTACGACCAGGGCATGAATGGCCATGCCTATGCGGATACCGGCTGGGAAAATGTAAATAATACCACTGGAGATTACACGGCTTGGAACGAGCGTTGGACCTATCGAAACGGCGGCGTGGATATCGAAACCTGCTCCGATTCTCTTTCTAACGGCTATAATGTTGGTTTTTTCAAGCCGACCGAGTGGATGAAATACACCGTCGATGTGACGGCCACCGGAACTTATGACATCGCCCTGCGCGTCGCCAATGGTTCCGGACAGACCTCCACCCTTCATATTCAAAGTGGCGATGGCACCCAAACGTTGGCCACCGCCTCGGTGCCAAATGGTGGCTGGGGAAATTGGGCCACCGTTACCATAAGTGGCGATTTTTCCACCACCGGGGTTCAGTCGATCCGAATCGCAAATACAGGTTCGAGTGAGTGCAACATCAACTCGATTCGATTCACCAAGACCAGCAACACCATTCCAGGCACGGCTTCGGTTCCGGTCTCCGTGGCGACTGTCTCCCTCAAGGCGAACAATGGGGGATATCTCTCATGGCAAAGCAACAGTCCTTACCTTTTGACTTGTCAGGCAACCTCGGAGACTGCCAATGCACAATTTACCTTGGTCGATGCAGGCGCAGGGCGCACGGCTCTTCAGGCCAGCAACGGCAAGTTCATCCGCTACTCGGCCTCCGACAATAAGCTCTATGCCGATGCCACCACGCTGGGAAGTAACGAGCAGTTTACACTCAACCGACTCAACCGATCGGTCGCCATTCGAGGTCCCAATTCCCTTTTCTTGACCCAAAACGCCAATGACCCAGTCCTTTGTAGCAAAAGCATCCTCGCTGGCTGGGAATATTTTATGGTGACCACTCTTTCGGCCACCCAAGGTCCTCCAGCCATTCCCTTGGGTGTCACCATTTCAGATGGCACGGTGAGTTGGAAATCCATGTTGGGCGCAACTCACTACTCGGTGCAAAGGCGCACGTCGTCGGGGGAGTCGTTGTTTCAGACCATCGCTACCGATATTTCTGCCACCTCTTTCACCGACCCCTCCCCCACGAGTGGAGCCACGAACAGCTATCGCATCATTTCACATGCGGGAACATATACGAGCCAGCCCTCCGCCGAAGTTGGATTTGTGTACTCACCACTTCCCACGGGTTGGATCCAGCAGGACATCGGAAGTGTAGGGCTTGCCGGCAGCACAACTTATCTTGATACCACTTTCACCCTGAAAGGATCTGGGGCAGATATCGAGGGAGCTGCCGATGGGTGCCATTTTGTTTCCCAAATTCTAAGCGGTGATTTCGTCATCACCGCCCGTCTCGCCAGCATGGACAATACGGACTACTGGGCGAAAGCGGGCTTGATGGTGCGCGAGACCATTGCCGCCAACGCAAAGAATGTCGCCTTGCTTGTTACTCCGCAAGGCGGAGGTACCCGTATGCAGTGGCGAAGCACAGAGGGAGGAAATACATCCAACCACGAACTCAGCGTGCGCAACGCGCCCCTGTGGCTGCGGCTGGTTCGCAGTGGAAACACGATTACGGGTTGGCAATCGGACGATGGGGTAACTTGGAGGGATCAGCATGCCGTGATACTCCCGATGAACTCTGCTGTTCAGATTGGCCTCGCGGTGACATCCCATAAAAATGACACGCTCAACTCCGCTACCTTCCAAAATGTCGACCTCAGCGCCTTACCTTCGGGCACCTCAAGTTGGCAGGCTTTTCAGAGCCACTGGTTTACAGCTCAACAGATCGCTGAAGTAAGTGTGAGTAGCCCCACAGCAGACGCAAATCGAGATGGCTGCGCCAATCTCTTTTCGTACGGCTCGGGTTTGAGCCCCTTAACTTCTATGAGCGGTATCTACAACCCTTACCCAGTGATTCTCGACTCAGGGGGATTTTTAACCATCACCTATCCACGCTTGAAGAATCGATTGGACTTCGACTTTGTCGTGGAAGTCTCCAGTGATCTGGTGACCTGGAACTCAGGCCCTGCCCACACCATGGAAACATCCGTAATTTCCTTAGACACGTCCAGAGAACAGGTAACCGTCAGGGATCGGGCCTCGATGAATGCTTCCAGTCGCCGCTTTATCCGTCTGAAGGCCATGTACGGATTTTAGCTGCCGCATATTCCTTGGTTTAGGACTCAGACGATAACTCAATTGCGCCTAGGCCTGACCATCGACAGGTTCGTTTGATAAAACTTACGCTAATAGGCCCCGGCTCCCGCTGAGCTTCGGCCAAGCAAACCCGTACATAGCG
>CAJBPJ010000304.1 GCA_903957465.1 uncultured Opitutia bacterium | reverse complement strand
GCTGGGGCTCAAGACGGGAAGTCAGCAAATTCAAGCGTGGCGCACTGAGTAGCTTTTGAATGGTGTTGTCGCCGCACACCGGGCACTCCACCAAATCACGCGCACGCTGCGTCTGGTAATCGTCCTCACAGGCAAACCAGCCCTGGTAGCCCACCATCACCCGTCCTTCAAGCGAGGCGGTGGAAGACCCAGCAGAAACGGTGGCTGCAAGCACCAACGGAGCCAGTAAAGCGCCGATCATCGACGCTGACGAACCGCCTCAAAGAGACAAATAGCTGCAGCCGTAGAAACGTTTAAAGAATCCGATAGACCGGCCTGCGGTATCAACACGCGTGCATCAGCCGCTTCTAGCCAATTCGCAGATAGCCCATCTTTTTCTGATCCCATCACAATCGCCGTTGGTCCCTTGGCATCAACATCCCAAATGGCTTTGGCACCATCTGGGGTTGTTGCCAAAATACGAAGCCCTTTTTCTTTGAGCCACGCAATAGCCTCAGATGATGAAGCAACTGCAACCGATACAGAAAAAGCGGCGCCCTGTGCCGCACGAATAACATTCGGGTTAAAGAGATCTGTTACTGGATCGCACACAATCACTGCATCGCAGCCCGCGGAGTCGGCCGTGCGCAAGAGCGCTCCAAGATTACCAGGCTTCTCCACCGCCTCCACAACCAGTACCAGCGGTTTCTTAGTTAAGGAAAGTCGGGCAAGCCCACAGTCCCACGTCTCCGCTATACCCAATAAACCGTCAGGACCTTCGCGGCCGCTGACTTTTTCAAAAGCGGATTCACCAAGCTCACTACACTCAATCCGCGCAGCACGAGCCTGGGTAATAAACTGTGACGCTTCATCACCTCGAAAAAGTGCAGGGCAAAAATAAATTTCAGAAATCACCACCTTGCGCTCAAGGGCGCGCGATAGTTCGCGGAATCCTTCGATCAAAAAGCGTCCGCGGGCATCACGCTCGGCACGGTCGCGCAAGCGGGCCAATGCCTGCACGCGTGGGTTTTGGCGACTGTGGATGACTTCGTCGGACACAGCAGGGGTTATGGAGACTTCTCTGCGACAGGGCGAGCCGAGAGAGATGCTAAACCTTTCCTCTCGACCTCCTGCCCTGCGCCCCAAAGGGTCATGGGGTGGAAGATCGCCCTCGTAAGACCCCTGCTAAGTTTAAAGCCATTCCGTTTACCTACCATCAAGAGGTAGAGATGGAAATTGAGACCCTGACTAATCTCGGCGACGGCCTGGGACGCGTCAATGGATGGGTTGTCTTTGTTCCCGGAGCTCTCGCCGGCGAACGTATCCTCGCGCGCATCTGGCATAACTCCGCGAACTTCTCGCGCGGTGACTTGATTAAGGTCATGCGCGCCTCACCGCACCGCGTCGAACCACGCTGCCCGCTCTTTGGTACATGTGGCGGCTGTCAGTATCAAAACCTCGCCTACGCAGAACAGCTACGCTGGAAGCAGTCACAAGTGCGCGAAGCCTTTCTACGTATTGGCGGCATCACCATGGATGTGGATGCCTGCGTGCCTTCACCGCGCGAATGGGGATACCGTACGAAACTTACGCCCCATTTCCAAGCGCCGGGCGCCGACCTTGATTTCCCAATTGGCTTCCTCCAAGCGCACAGCTCCCGGCGCGTCATCGACGTTCCCCAATGCCCCATCGCTACAGAGGCAGTGAATCTAGCCTTTACTGTAGTTCGTAGCGAAGTCCGTGCGCGCTCAAATGAATTTAAACGCGGGGCG
>CAJBPJ010000303.1 GCA_903957465.1 uncultured Opitutia bacterium | reverse complement strand
TCGACGGTTGCACACACGCCTGCAACCCAAAGTGCCGTACCGGCGCTTAAGTAGACGGTATCGGTTAGGCCTTCATCGGTACCGCCCATTAAGAGATCACCAAAGGTCGCAAAGTTTTGTTCGGCCGTACCGCCGACGAGTACTTTGGGGTCGCACGTTTCGAATCCATGGTCGCCGGGCAACCAAGTGGCATTCATAGCGCGAAGTTCGCCTACACCACGCACACGGGTTGGACCGGCGGTGGTTAACTCATCCATTCCTTCGCCAACTTTGCCATGGACGACGACACCGCGGCGTACGCCGAGAGATTCGAGGGCACCGGCGACAGGTTCAACCCAGCGCTCGGCATAGACCCCAACCATCATATGGGCGGGGTGGCCTGGGTTGATGAGTGGACCGAGAATATTAAAGATAGATTTATGTCCACCTTCAGCGAGACGCTTACGGGCTGCGCCCACAGCACGGAAGGCCGGGTGGAAAGCGGGCGCAAAGAAATAGCAGAAATTCGTTTCGCGCAGTGAGCGTAAAAGTGTGGCGTCATCCGCTTCGAGATTCACGCCCAGCACGGCTAAGAAATCGGCGCTGCCGGATTTGGAAGTGATTGAACGGTTACCGTGTTTCATCACGGGCACGCCGGCTGCAGCGACGATGAGCGAGCTGGCGGTAGAAATATTAAAACTGCCAGAGCGATCGCCACCGGTGCCGACGACATCAATGGCGCGTGCGGGTAAATCGCCGAGGTTGATGGTGCGGGCCATCTTGCGGTAGGTCTCCGCAAAGGCGGCGACGACTTCGGCGGTCTCGCCTGACTGTGCGAGAGCGAGGAGATAATTAACTTTATCGTCGTCGGCGACGTTGGCATCGGCGATGAGTCGCGCAGCGGCACGGGCGGCCTCAGCACCCGGAGGGGAACTGGGGCGGAGCTCCGCGGTCAGCTGGGACAGGGTTGCCATGGCTTGATTAAGCCCAAGCCAAGGCGGTTGGCTCAAGGATAATGCGACTTCCGCTTGCGAACTGCCGTCCAACGGGCATTTTAGACCCATGCACGACGAGGACCAGCCTCAGGGTGATGCCGAAAACTCCGGGCAAGCGCCTTGGAGCGAATCGGATTGGACGGCTTACCTGAAACGCCAGGAGCTGGAAGTCGCCCGCTTTTTATCAATCTACAACGAGGTCAAAGCCCTACCCGACCGCTTAGATACCTGTGCACGTCGTATGGGTTGGGAGCCCAACGAATGGTCACCCGGAACGGAGATCATTGATATCGAGTTCGACCCAGAAGTCCCTCAGGACCTCCCCTACTGCATTCACCAGCACCCGGTGTTTATTGTCGGACGCGCCTTAAGCATCCAAGCATCGACGAGCTTCCGCAGTCTATTGCGCGATTCAGGTAAAGCTGTCGAACCTCTGCTCGCAGCCGAACTGATGCTCTCGCTCTGGGAAGTTCACCAGCAGATCATTCTCGCCGTCAATGCAACGGACACGGGCGATCTTTCGCTCACCGTCGTCCACATGAAGCGCGCCCTGACGTCGCTGAATACTACTTTAGGTTTACTTCAATCCGTCCCGACCGAAGCGCGCATGAGCGCCATGGG
>CAJBPJ010000302.1 GCA_903957465.1 uncultured Opitutia bacterium | reverse complement strand
TACCGAACTATCGACTAAAAGACCTACGTGCCGCGGGTGTGCAGGTTGCACGATTTAATCCCGTACTTTCTTTACGCACACGCGGATCAGCGAATTGGCGTAACCATCGCAAGATAGCTGTTTTTGACGGCAATACCGCTATCATTGGCGGACAGAACTTGGGCGGACAATATATTGGGAGTATGCCGGCACGTCGGCGCTTTCGCGATGCCTCCTTTCTGATTCAAGGCCCCGCCGCCAATCACCTTGAACACGTCTTCCTGACAGATTGGTGCCAGGCCCAAAATCTAGACCCGATCGACCTAAAATCTGTACTTCGCGAAGAGGCCGGGCAGGCAGGCAAAGACCATGCAGAGGTTATTGACTCTGGTCCTGATGCAGAATCAGACCCTCTTTGGCAGGCCCTAAATCGTGCGATTACCAGTGCGCGTACATCGATTGATATCGTCACGCCCTACTTCATCCCAGATGCAATCACACTTGCTGCACTCACCCGCGCAGCACGTGAAGGCATTCAAGTTCGCGTCATCGTTCCTAAAAAATCTGATCACCGGCTAACGGACTTTGCCCGTCGTCCCTATTTACGTAAGCTTGCAGAAGCCGGTGCCGAGATTCGTTTCTACGGCCCAGGAATCCTGCACACCAAACTTGTACTTATCGATAAAACGAAAGCATTCATTGGTTCGGCGAATTTCGATATGCGTTCGTTATTCCTTAACTATGAAATCACCGTCTTGGTTCAACAGAGCCAAGCGTGTACAGAAATCGCAGACTATATTGAAGGGCTAGCCCAAGAATCAAAGGAGCCTTCGCTGTCCTTGATTCGAGGAGCACGCACCTGGCAAGGCCAGTTACTTGAAAGACTGGCGCGTCTCATTGCCCCGTTGCTTTAAACCAAGAACCCGCGCACCTGCGCAAAGAGGCTTTCGTTGGATAAAAGAAAAGCGTCGTGCCCCGCATCGGTCTCGACCTCGAAATACGTACCGCGGCTACCCGCCGCCGCAGCAATAGCCTTCACTTCTGATGGCGGGTAGAGTCCGTCCGTAGAGAAGGCTACCGCCAGTATTGCGGGGCCATCCGGCTTGAAGAGTTTGCCGGCTTTTGCCCTTGCTGTGAGATCAAAACGGTCAACCGCACGCGTGATGCGAATCAGTGTATTCGCATCGAAGCGCCGCACAAAGGCGTCACCTTGATGACGGAGGTAGCTTTCGATTTGCCAATAAACCGGGTCGCTAGGTTGAGCACCTGGCACAGTTTCTCGCGCGAACTTCTTCTCAAAAGCCGCGGGGGAAAGATAGGAGACATGCCCAACCATACGCGCCACGGCCAAACCATCTTCAGGACCCTCGCCAGTTTGATAGTGGCCACCGCGGTAACGTGGATCAGCTAAAATGGATGCACGGGCGATTGCGTTTAAAGCAAGCGCCTGAGGGGGCTGACGCAGGCCGCACGCAAGTGTGACAACACGATCAACAGCTTCGGCATGATCGGCCGCCCAAAGCAGTGCCTGCATGCCGCCTTTAGATCCACCGACAATAGCATGGAGTTTTTTGATGCCCAAATGTTCAACGAGGCGGCGTTGCGCGACTACAATGTCACCACAGGTAATTTCAGGAAAATCGCCACCATAAGGCTTACCTGTTTGAGGATCGTTGGAAAGCGGCCCAGTTGAACCACGGCAACCGCCGAGGCAGTTCAAGCCGATGACAAAGAATTTATCGGTATCAACCATCTTGCCGGGGCCGACAAAAGCATCCCACCAGCCAGGTTTAGCGTCTTCGGGACTATACTTACCTGCCACATGGTGGTCGCCGCTTAAGGCGTGCGGGATAAGGACAGCGTTCGAGCGAGTCGCATTGAGTACGCCGTAAGTTTCATAACGAAATTCGAGGGAGGGAAGCGTACCACCCAATTCAAGGCGCAAAGGCACCCCTAAAGTGACGTCGTGTGACTTTACAACGCCGACTGAACGGCCGGGCGAAGCAATGGGGGTGTCATCCGTCATACCGTCAGCCAAGCCACACCTAGCCCTATTGGCAAGCATCGCTCGTGACATAAACTTTCAAGGATATTCTAAGAAGGTTTGCCCCCCGTCGGAGCATCAACATCAGAGGAGGCGTGCACGGCGGACATTCCCACCCAGACGGCGACTGCTGTAGCAGCGAATCCCCTGACCGTTCGGCTTCAGCGGTAGAGATTCTCCGGCAAAAAGGACTGCGGATTACGGAAGCCCGGCGAGCCATGATTCGTATTTTAGCCCTATCCAATGTCCCACTGTCCGCTGACACATTGCACCAAAAAGTAGGTACTGAAAAAGTTGACCGCGTTACCGTCTACCGAAGCCTCGATGCTTTTGAACTCGCCGGCGTAGTGCAGCGTCACCCCTTAGAAAAAGGTCGCTCATTGTATGCGCTCGCTGCGACGGATCACCACCATCACCACCTTGTCTGCCGGAAGTGTGGAAAGATTGAGCGCCTGAGTAGTTGCGATACGACAGCCATCGAAGCTGCTGCTAAAAAACGCGGCTTCACTCAACTAACGCACGTTTTAGAAATTTACGGACTTTGTCCTACCTGTACCCATGGCTAATTTTCCACGTAAGGCATTCATCTTAGGTGCAGGCTTGGGCACTCGCCTCAAACCGCTGACCGATAATACCCCAAAGCCGTTATTACCGATTGCCGGAGAACCGATGGTCAAGCGTGCCCTGAGGCACCTCATCCGAGCTGGCGTAGGTGAGTTCATCATTAATACGCATCACTGCCCTGAGGCTTGGGCGACAACCTTTCCCACCAACGAATTTGAAACCGCAAAGATAACATTTGTCCACGAACCCACACTCCTAGAGACGGGGGGCGGCCTGGCTAATATTGCCCCGTTGCTGAATGAAAGCGACATGGACTTGGTTATTTGGAACGGAGACATCCTTTCAGAATGCGACCTGCTCGCATTGTTTAATACCCACGTGAAGACAGGGGCGGAATCGACACTGTTAGTGCGTAAAGAAGGGCCCAACCCCAACGTGCGCGTGGACAATAAAGGTATCGTGACAGATCTACGAAATCGCCTAAATGCCAAAGGTGGAGAATACCAGTACACAGGTATTTGCATCGTCACGCGCAACTTCGCGCTTTCAGTCCCAGCCACTGCCGAATCCCTCGTTGAGCACTTCTTGCGCCGTATCTCAGAAAAAGCAGGGAGCATCCGGGCATTTCTTGATTCCAGTATCCTGTGGGAAGATATCGGAACGCCCGAAGCTTATGAGGCTCTTCGAAAGAAACTCGAACCGCGGATTACGGTCAGCCTAGAAGAAGCCGCACGCGGACAAAACTGTGACCTTATTGCAGGCGGAGAAATTGTCCGCGGTGGTTCTGCTCGGAAATTTGCCCGCTGCCAATCAACAACCCACGGCAAAGGCATTCTGTGCGTGGATGATGGCTCGAAGCCCGAAAATCAATTGTATGGTCCTATCGCGCGCACCTTACGGCAGGCAGGCCTGAATGTACCCAATGTACTTGCGGAAGATGGCGACCGAGGCGTGCTCTTACTTGAGGACCTTGGCACCCAGGATTTACTGGCGACCACACAAGCAGTGGCGTTCCCTTGGTCAGCGTACGCCTCAGCGATTGAGCAAGCTGTCAGACTCCATCGAGATGGTGCCGCAGCCATACAGACAGCTGGCATTACCCTTTCTGAACCTTTCTCCCCTGCCCTCTATCGCTGGGAGCGAGAATACTTCATGGAGCATGCGACTGCGGGTGCACGGCTTGACCGCGGGGTGCAGGATGAAATGACCTCCCTTGCGACGGAACTACTTAAAGACCCGCTGGTGTGTATTCACCGCGATTTCCAGTCGCAAAATATTCTCATGCACGAGAACAGTGCCTGGATGATTGATTTTCAGGGCGCCCGAATGGGTTCTAGCTTCTACGACTTTGCGTCACTCGCTTTTGACCCGTACGTCAAAAGAGATGACATGCAGTTATGGCGTTTAGAAATCGAAGACCATGCTCGAGAAGCCTCGGAGTGGAAAGGTACGCGTGATGCTTTCAGCCAACTCTTCAACGTTGCTGCCACCCAGCGCCTCCTTCAAGCCTGCGGGGCTTATGCAAACCTCGGACGCCGCCAAGGCAGACCCGATTTCCTCGCACACCTCCCTCAAGGATTAGCCCTGCTCGCCATCGCGGCTACGCAATGTGGACGGTATCGCCTGGCAAACCTTGCCCGTGAGCTAGCCGATCGCGCTCAGAAGAATAAAGGTAAGTGATCGTGTAGCCACTGACGAAGGCTTGATTCGCTGCGACGAACCTCCTCTTCGCGTTTCCGTTTCTCTTCCTCGCGTTGGGCAATTTCTTCGGCCGTCGGTGCAGTCGCTTGCAAAACATTCCCGGAAGAAATCGTGGCACTTCGGTCTTTTACTAAAGGCTGACTCACGGACTCCTTGACGACAACTGGAGTCGACACGGTTTGCGAGCTGCGCGCAACGGGTGTACCGGTTTTCACTGCAAGACTATCGGCGACCTTTATCTCCGTAACGCGCGGAGGCGTGACCCCTTTTGCTGTCGGTGCATTGAGTGACTCTTTTAGATAAGCTGAGGGTTCCCGAGGCGAATGGATGTCAACTTTAGCCGAACTCGCAGACTGGCGACCCTGAGGTGCTGAAGGTTCCGAAAGTGAAGTTACCTGACCTGGCGCAGGCACAGGTAAGGCCTTCACTCCTGAGACGACAAGCGATGGAGATGTTTTGCTAGACTCAGGCGCAATCGCCTGTGCCGCACCAACCGAAACACCGGCGGTACCAGGTATTGCACTTCCTGAGGGAAGCGAAGTCGCCGAAACGGAAAGCGAAGGCGAGCGAGCCGTTGAGCCGATCTTGGAGACTTCGCCAGGTGCAACCTGAATAGCCACTGTCTGACCTTTGGTGGCATCGCTCACTTGACTATCGGATCCTACGCCTAAACGGAGAGAAGAGTTTATATCGCTAGCGCTGGCAGAACCATCTGCAGGAATGGCAACTGTTAGCGGCTGCGTATTATCGGCAGCTGCACTCTTAGCTGATCCTAGAGACAGGGACGGAGCTTGCTCGACACGCGTTGTCGTCGCTCCACTTGCAGACACGGCGCCAAGTTGGGCGTTGCTTCCATTCAACCTCGGAGAACTCAGTGAATCGAGCTGACCTAAGCTTATGGGTGAATTTTTTTCAGACGGACTCGGAGAACCGAGGGTCGAATTTAAGCCCGCTGAAGAAGGTTTAAACGCGGATGGCTGGCCGGCGACATCGCCAAGTGACGGGGCAAGGCCCGTTCCGTTGGTAAGCGTTGGACCTGGAAGTTGACCAATACGTTGTGAGCCCGAATCGAAAACGCCTAAAGGCGCGCCCTTATCGAGAGCCAAGCCTGGCGACCGATCAATGGCCGGCAAGGGGAGCCGAAGGGGTTGACGCAAGGGGTCGACCGCAATGGCAGGCTTTGCCGGGGAAACGGGCGCAGGCGATGGACTTACACTCGGCTTGGCAATTTCTGCGGCTGGCGGAGTGCTCTCTTTGGGTTCTGATGGTGCATCCACAGGAACACTCACAGGTTCTGGAGGCGGGCCCCTGTCAGGCGACGTAGCCTCTTCACCCCAAGCACCATAAGGCACGCCGTCCACCGGCGAAGGTGGCGACATGCAACAACCAGCGAGGGCTAGGAGGGCCGCCAGACTTAACCATGGACGGCACTGGTTCATGATTCCTTAACGCAGCAAGGACTGCAGAACCCCAACCATTGGCTGGGCAAGTCCTCCATCCGTACGCGCATTGACTGTGAACTGAGCCACTTGCGGCGCAGGGTAAGACTTTTCAACAATCACTTGTTGGACGCCACCTGCGTTACCTTCGTTAAAAGCTAAGCGTAGACGTTCAGCAAACGCATCAAATTCCAACGAGTCGCTGCAGCGCTGAAGAAGTCGACCAGAAAGGTCTTGCGCGTCTAATCCGCCGCGAACGAGTTCGCTCGACAATGCATTCGGACGTTCACCGGGATATTCATAACGAGCGACCAGCTTAACTTGGTCAGCAGCAATCGTGCGCATCCCTAAAATGAAATCGAAATCTACGTTAGCGCGCAGCTGATTGAACCGCTTACGCGTGGCGAGATCCATGGGCAGGCGACGAAAAAAACGCTCGGTGTTAAGCCACAAGGAAACGCTGGCATCGGAACAATAAGCCATCGTTGGGAGCTCTTCCGTTAACTCAACTTGACCCGCAGCCAATGCGAGGCAGTTACGAATTTCTTGACCGATGCAGGGCGTGACTGGATCACCTTCAAACTCTACCATTAAAATGGCAGCGTTCTCCGTCACGCCGAAAGTAAAAAAACCGCCTTGGGGGTCTAGGTAGCGACCATCGGCATAACGAATCATTGCACGGCTACGACTTAAGTCCGTGGCAACGACCTCTCCCGAACGCAGACTTGCACGAATTTGTGCGGACAGGCGCGAGAGTGCAGCCTCGGCTGCAACGGGATCGTTAACTCGAAAAACCAAACCGCAGATCACCACCGGACGACCTGTCTTCCCAGCGTTCGCGCGGATTGGAAACTTAGCGAAAGCAAAAACTTCCGATTTGGGATCCATACCATGAACCGCTAAATCTTGGAGAGCTTTTGTTGCGACTGGGCCACCCACCCAATCTAACCATGCCGAGAGGACTGGGTCGGCCTTCGACGTAGCCACAACGGGTGCATCCTCAGATGTAATCGATAGCGTTGTTTGTGCTACATCACCGGCAGCGCGCTTAGCGCGAATAGGAGCCTCGGGACGAAAAGTGAGTACGGCAAAACTATCACCTGGGATAAGTCGGCTCTGCTCTTGCGGCAGTGCGCCAAAGAGCGTCGCACCCCTTGGCCAAATCAACCATGCGACAATGACCGCAACCAGTGCGACGGAAAGGCCAACAATCACTGCCCGCGAAGATGAAGCAGAGCCGCCTGTATTCATCGCAAGCTTAGGCTCATTGCCCTTCAAGAGTGCAACGTTGAAGCCAATCACTAAGGTCACCGCGAGAGGGTCGAATACGAGAACGAGAACAACGATGAGCCATTTGACAACGTCGTCAGCAGTGACATCAAACGCGCGAGCAATGAACCGGTATGTTCCGATATCTGATCGCTGAGTCAGCTGATCAAGTTCGTATCTTTCTTTGGTCAACTTGGTGATATCTTTCTGCAATGAATCGACCTTGTTCTCACCTGTGTCTGCCTTCTTCTGGCTTTGCGCATCCAACGCAGCAAATTTTTCTTCGGCAATAGCCACGGCCTGCATGCCAGCCTTATTCACTTCTAAGGCTTCGGCGTCTAACTTTTGCAAATCTAGGCGTAACGCATCATCAACTGTTTTCATTTCTGCCGCGATCGTAGTTGCTTGCTTAAGCTGCTCATCACGCAGGCGCTCGATGCGAGCACGTGCACGATCGAGGTCAGCCGCGATAGCCGAACGCTCACTGAACTGCTGGTCGCGAAGGTCTTGGCCTTTACGGACGCCGTCTGAAAGATTCAAAAATCCGCTGTTACCCTGCTGGGTATAGGCGTCAACAGCACGGTCAAGGACTTCAACGCGCTTCAACAGACTCGCAATCGTGGCCTCATCGGCTGCTGCCGACTTCGTTAAGGCATCCGCTTGAGCTGAATTACGTTCAGCAGAAGCACGGGCTGCTGTCGCCCGGCGTTCATTGGCAGCGGCACGCGCTGACTCAATGCGGGCGAGACCTTGAGATAATGTGTCGCGCTCGAAAGCTACGCGCTCTTGGGCACGGGTTAAGTCTTCGCGGCTAATCCCGATAGACTGTGTGTTCACGCCACGTGAAGCTTCAATCAGTGCCTTTTTATCAATAATTTGAGCATCGATACTCCGGATGGCGCTTTCAGCAGCCTTCAATTCTTGATTGGTCTGCTCGTAAGCGCGTGCGAGGTATCCGTAGTTACCAAGCGAAGTAATACCAATGAGAACGACCAGGGCGATCGTCAGGTAAAACTTGAGCGCAAACTGGGTGGCCGCCCAATAACGGTAAAGGAAGGAGGCAGCGACAAGCTTACCGAGCTCAAGGGTGGCAGCCATGATCATCACGGGCCACTCGGATCCCGCAAAGAGCAGGCCTAATCCGCGAACGGAAAAGAAGGCAGAGCAGCCAGCGATGAGGAAGGCAGATACCCCAATGACGAGTGGAAAGCCTGAACGGGCAGAGGGAGTAGAGTTTTGGCTCATGGCGTACCCTACCCTACCTCGGCCTAGCCTGTAAAGCAGAGATAGCGTTACACGTATGTCACTTTAGGGCTTAACCGTGCACCTTTTCGTCTAGGAAACGGATGACTTCATCTTCGGTCATTCGAACCTGTTCCAACGTGTCACGATTACGCACAGTCACACCGGCGTCCTTCTCCAGGGTATCAAAGTCGATAGTGATACCATACGGTGTGCCAATCTCGTCCTGTCGACGGTAACGTCGACCAATGGCTCCTGCCTCATCATAAAAGACATTGAAACGACGTTGTAAGCGCTGGTGTAACGCCTTCGCCCGGGCAACTAATTCGGGCTTATTCTTCAAGAGAGGGAAAACGGCAGCTTTGAACGGGGCGATGCGCGGGGGAAGTCGCAACACTGAGCGCTTCTCACCTTCGACTTCGTCCTCATGGTAAGCTGTAGCCAATAAAGCTAAGAAGACACGGTCGACACCGACCGAAGGCTCAATCACGTGCGGAATGAAACGCTGCTTGGTAGCCTCTTCAAACCAATCAAGTTTTTGACCCGAAACGTTGCTGTGCTGAGTTAAATCGAAATCTCCGCGTGCAGCGACCCCTTGAAGCTCCTGCACGCCAAAAGGAAATTCAAACATGATATCCGTGGTTCCCTTGGAATAGTGCGCTAATTTTTCTTTAGGGTGAGCGTAAAGCGACAGCTTTGCGCGCGGGATGCCGATCGACTCAAACCATGCCAAGCAACGCTCGATCCATTCTTGATGGGCGGCACTCCAATCCGCTTCGGGTGAAATGAAGTATTCGATTTCCATCTGCTCAAATTCCCGAGAGCGGAAGATGAAGTTTCGTGGATTAATCTCGTTGCGGAACGCTTTACCAATTTGGGCAATGCCAAAAGGCACCTTCACACGGCCCGTATCGACGACATTCTTAAAGTTAATAAAAATACCTTGGGCAGTCTCAGGCCGGAGGTAAGCGACAGCCGAAGCATCCTGCATCGCACCCACATGCGTCTGAAACATCATATTAAAGGAACGCGGCGGTGTCAGACTTCCTGGCTTACCGGTTGCAGGTGAAGGAATCATTTCGATCTCTTCAGGTTTAGCCTCTGTAAAATCTCGGAGTACAACCGGTTCAAGCGCACCTTGTTTGGCTAACTTGCGCTTCATGTCATTCGCAGCCTCGTCGGCCTTGGCCTGCATAGCCTCATCCTCAAGCACGGAAACGTACCCAATGGTTTCACCCGCCACGCGGACCGGGGCAAAGAACAGCTGATCTGCGCGGTAACGCATTTTGGATTCCTTACAATCAACCAGGGGGTCTGTAAAATTCTCCACGTGTCCGGAGGCCTTCCAAGTAGTCGGGTGGTGAATAATTGAAGAGTCGAGGCCGACAATATCGTCACGGCGGTGTACAAAATCCTGCCACCAGGCCTGCTTAATGTTGTTTTTTAATTCAACGCCCAAGGGGCCGTAGTCGAAAAAACCATTAAGCCCGCCGTAAATATCGGAAGACGGGAACACGAAACCTCGGCGCTTACAGAGGTTAAGAATAGATTCCATGAGCGTGGATGCTTCGGCCATAAAAAGAGTGTCCAAACCTTCCCAACACCACGTCCAATCGGCAAGCCTCGATTGAGTTAGCGGGCTTGGTCCTTGGGCAATGACGCCCTTAAATCTTCCGCTGTTTGCCGACATTTAGCAGCAAAACGACGGATGGATTCACCTTCTTTATCCGGCCACTCGACAAGCTCGCGATCCAGACTCTCCAAGGCGGCTTCGGTCATTCGCAAACCTTCACGTAAATCAGCTAAACGGGTTTGGGCTGCGCCGAGAGCCTCCGGCCCAACAATCTGTTCAAGCCGTTGAACCGCTAGGCGAAGACGTTTTGATTTTTCGGTTAAGTCACTCGGAGCCGCCGCATTTCTCTGCACCCGTGACTCAAGTCCTGCGAGATCTTGCATGAATGCATCGACTTTAGGCCGGAAGTCTGTGGCCGATAATTTCTGAACTAAAGGGATAACCTGAGCCACCGCCAACTGGCTGTCGCTCGGCTGCCAAGGCAACTCATCCGAACCCCCAATCGCAACCAGACGCGGACTTCCCGGCGACCAAACTAAATCTACTTCTAAAAAACCCGAAGCAGGGTTCACCGGTACAAATTGCACGCGTAAGCCTTTCTCTACGTTTTCATACATCTTCGAGAGCGAGGGTTCTTTGGAAATATCCAAAGAAAGTACAATCTCGGGACGAATCTTTCCCGACTCTCCATCTACCCATAAACCGACCTTAGTAACCTGACCCACGATCACACCTTTGAGCCGAATTAAGGACCCTACGGCTACTCCTTTAACAGAAACTTCCGGCCGAACGACATAACGCGCATAGGGAGTCTGGGCCGCGCGCCGCAGGAAAAATCCCAGCAACACGACCGCAACCAAAGCGGTTGCAATTACCGCAACACCCCAAAGGCGCCACCGCCTTAAGTGGTGGTTTGCGGGTAGCTGCCTAGCCATTTGACGTTCTCGCAGCGCTGAGCGAGGTCACCAACTGTTTGCTGAATAGCGGGCGAATCCCAATGCCCAGGAAAATCGATGAAGAACTGGTATTCCCAGGCCTGTCGGCGACTCGGACGTGACTCAATGCGCAGCAAATTAAGCCCACGCGAAGAGAAGGTATTTAAGGCAGCTTGAAGCGCGCCGGGCTCGTGCCGCAACGTCACAACAATACTCGTCACTTCGTCCTTCGCACCGGGAGGGTTCGCTTTAGGGCCAACCACAAAGAAGCGCGTGGCATTATCGCGGCGGTCTTGAATCGCACGTACTAAAACAGGCACGCCACGTATCTCCGCAGCAGACGCCGCAGCGACAGCCGCCGAAGTCGCATCTTTAGCTACCGCTTCAACGGCCGCAGCTGTGCTGGATGCATCAACTAATTCCGCCTGGGGTAAGTTGCGCGCCAGCCAGTTCCTGCATTGCGCGAGAGCGATATCTTTGGAAAGCACCCGACGCACTTTATCTAAAGGACCCAGGCCGACTAAACAATGCTCCACGTCGAGTGTAACTTGTGCAATAACTTTGAGGTCAGATTCTGCCAAGAGATCCAAAGAATGGCTCACGACGCCTTCGGTAGAATTCTCAACAGGGACTACCCCGTAGGAAGCTTCGCCGCGCTGTACGGCAGAAAAAATATCGTCCAATGTGCGCAAAGGCGACACAGGCACACTTGAACCAAACACACGGATTGCAGCTTGCTGCGTGAACGAGCCTTCGGGTCCCAAATAAACAAC
>CAJBPJ010000301.1 GCA_903957465.1 uncultured Opitutia bacterium | reverse complement strand
GATAATTTAGACTCCTCCGAGCAAGACAGCTTAGGCGGACCCTACGGTCTTCGTAGCTACGCGAACTCTGAAGCAACTGGCGATAAGACCGCCGTGCTTTCCCTTGAGTTGCGTCAGTCACTCTTCACTGGTTTCTCTGCCAAAGTATTCTTTGATCAGGGTTGGGTGAAAGTGAGCAATGACAATTCCTGGGATGCCAGTAGCGCAGAAAATAGTTATAGCCTCAACTCTGCGGGTGTTGGCTTTGATTTAAATAACTCGCTCTTCGGCATGCCGATTCGCGCGTCCGTCACTTACGCTCACTCGGTTGGCGATAATCCTGCTTTGAGCGCTGGCCTAGATGCCGAAGGTAGCAGTGCTCGTGACCGCGTTTGGTTCCAGCTCGAAGCGCGCTTCTGATCTAACTGCGTACAGCCAAGCAGTCGCGTTTATCCCGAAGTAAATTCTGGAAAAATGTGGCTGCCTCAAAGGGCCACGGTGCACCGGGAAGTACTTTCCAGTCAGGATGGGCTAAAAGCTTCTCACTAGCCCACAAGTGATAGTCTTCGTGGTCTGTGCGGAAGCACAGGGTGCAGTTCGGAAGGGCTATATTTGCTAGGCGCGTAAGGTTATCTTGCTGAATAAAGCGGTTCTTACTTTGACGAGCTTTCGGCCAGGGATCTGGGTAGAGAATAAAAATTTTTGCTAAGCGGACATGCGGGGCGATGGCATCTAAAAACTCCGAAGCCTCTGCTTTCATGAAATGGACATTGGTTAATCCACGTTTCGCGCGTTTAGCTTCACTCTTTTTGAGACGATCATTGAGCAAATCTATACCCACGCATTTTTCATTGGCGTGTTCGGCTCCATAGGCCGTCAGCCAATGTCCATGCCCGCAACCAATCTCAAGCGTGATGGTATCCGTTTCCCCTAGTTCTTTGGTGATAAGTGTGCGCAGGGCCTCAACGCGGTTCGCGCGTTGGGTTTCTGCCCATAATTGCCCTTTTGAGCACATCGCCTTCAGCGTGTGACGGGGTGGGGCGAGCGCAAGGGAATGCGAATAACTCCCGCTTCCAAACAGAGGCAACACTCGCTTCCCTGTACGTTCACATGGCCAAAGTCTCCCTCGATCTCGTTAAAGAAGTTCTCCAGCGCAATGGTATCGATGCGCGTAAGCTTGCTGAGGTCCTGAACCAAATTCGTCAAGAAGCCGAGGCTGATGCCGTCGAGCGCGAGAAGCCTGTAAAGAAACACCATGTCGTTTTGGTGAGTTCGCCTGAAGGCGGTCTGCCGGATGACTTGGTTGGATGGGTTGTGCAAGTACCCGAAGACGACAACCCGATGGTTGCCGCAAAACGTATCGTGGAAACTGCTGAGCGCTTTAATGCATCGCCCCGTGGCAAGAAGTTGCCCCTGGCCTCTTTTGGTGACGCCTGCCAGGCCTTGCCTGCCAAACAGCTGAAGGAAAACAATGTCTGGGTGCGCACACGGGATCCCGTTCGGGTGATTTCCGTTGGAAATGCCTGGAAGAAGAAGCGCGAATAAGTGTCTGTAATCCAACAAGTTAGTATAAACGCTGGGTAAGTCTGTAGGAACAATACACTCGCAAAAAGCCACACGGGGTGGCATGGTTTTGGCGTATGAAATTCAGAAATTTCCCGATCTACCGCATCGAATGGGTTACCTCGGCTTTCCTTATTGGGACGGCTTTGGCAGCTTTGACGGTAGTGCCCTGGTTCCTTTGGAATCACTATAGCGAAGACCTTGGCTGGGGCTTTATTTGGGCACTTTTCATCTTCTATTATTATGCGACGGGCTTCGGTATTACCCTGGGATACCACCGGCTCTTTTCGCACCTTTCGTTTAAGGCGAAATGGCCTGTAAAACTCTTCGTGCTCCTCTTTGGCGCGGCATCCTTTGAGAACTCCGCCCTAGATTGGTCTGCCGACCACCGCATTCACCATAAACACGTGGACGAAGACGAAGATCCCTATGACATCTCTAAGGGCTTCTTTTACGCGCATATTGGCTGGTTGCTCTTCCGCTTAAAGCCGAAGCCACCCGTCACCAACGTCAAGGATCTCGAAGCTGATGCCTTAGTTATGTGGCAGCATCGTTACGTACAACGGATTGGCGTGGTCGTCGGTTTTGTCACACCAGCTTTTCTTGGTTGGGCTTACGCCACATGGAATAATTTACCCAGCCCTGGTACGTCGGCCTTGGCAGCTTTCTTAATCGCCGGTCTTCTGCGTACGGTTGTCGTTCAGCAAGGCACTTTCTGTATCAATTCCCTCTGCCACATGGTAGGCAGTCAGCCTTACTCAACACGCCACAGTGCGCGTGACAGTGGCTCGGTCGCCTTGCTTACTTTTGGTGAAGGTTACCATAACTATCACCACGAGTTCCAGCACGACTACCGTAATGGCGTGAAGCCTTGGCAGTTTGATCCTACCAAATGGTTGATCTGGACTCTCTCGAAGCTCGGGCTTGTTACCGACCTTCGCAAGGTCCCTGACGCACGTATTTTTGCTGCCGAGATGAAAGAGCATAGCCGTGCCCTTGGTATCGCCGTCCAACGTGCGATTAGCGGATTAGACGAAAAGACCCGCTCGCTGAAGGCCCGTACAATCACGTCACTCGAAGGTATCGTTGCGGATTTAACAACCCGCGCGGAAACCCTTCGTGAGGCTGCAAGCGAGCAAGCTGAACTCGCCAGCGAAACGGTTGAGGACGTGCGGAAGATTTTTAGGGATGCCTCTGAGCAGCTTGATTCGCTTCGCTTAGACTCAGCACCGTCGGTCGCCTAAGGCATGACGGGCGTCTCTCCCGCTCGACTCGACCGTATGCGGTCTGTGCTCGAGCGGAGGACACGTCGGCTCCTCTTGGTTTTGGATGACGT
>CAJBPJ010000300.1 GCA_903957465.1 uncultured Opitutia bacterium | reverse complement strand
CCACGGTTATCACCCGATCCTCGACTTGGCTATCGACTGGGTGAAGTCGCTGCAGGTTCTCACCCTCCTTTAGCTGCAGCTATGGCAAGATTAGCAGGCAGCTATGTCGGCGAAGTTGCCTGGGATCCCTTCTGCGGCTCTGGCATTGAGCTGATTGAACGTGCTATGCTTGGGGGTGCTTCGCGCGTCATCGGAACGGATTTAAGCGCCGAGGCTGTCGAAATCGCCCGCAAGAACTTTGAAGCGGCAGCGGTACCCGGCGTCAGAGGAACATTCATTTGTGGCGACTTCCGCGAGTATACCAAAATTCCTGAACTCGGAATCGGGGGAGCTTCTTTGGTTATTACCAATCCGCCGATGGGACGTCGCATCCCGATTGCCGATATGCGCGGTTTAATCGTGAACCTTTTTAATGCAGCGGCCAAAGTTCTGCACCCAGGCGGTCGTCTTGTTTTCCCCAATCCACTTAAGCTCGAAGCTCCTGAACGCTCACTGCGCTTGATTTCTCGTAACCCAGTCGATCTCGGCGGATTCGAATGTCAGTTAGAGATGTGGGTTAAGGATTAATGACATCAATAAAAAGGGCGGCCAGCGGCCGCCCTTTTTGACACGTTAGTATGGTGCTTAGAAACCGACACTATTCTTAGTGCCTTGCTTCGTAATCGCTTTCTCTTCTTCCCAAACCGAGAGACCAGTTTTTACCTCAGTCAACGAGAGTTGGAAAGTATAGGTCGCTTGGCGTGTTGATCCTGCCTTTGCACGACTCTCGAGGATCTTCCCTGAAAGGGTGTAATCGGGAGTGAGGGCAGGAGCGCCTTTACGAGCTTCCGCAGCAACCGTATCTTCGGTAGGGCCGACACCGATTGCTTTAGCTACACGTGCCTTACCGCTACGCGTGATCGAAACGGTCATTTTCTTTACCAGCATATCGACGTCAAAGTTGTCCGTCGTATCATTACGAACGCGTCCAACCAGTAACACGGGTGCGCCGCCATCTTTGGCTTTGCTGCCAGTGAAAGCCGGTGAGTCGTAGAGCGATTGCAACATGCCGTCTGCAGCCATGGCAAAGTCTTGTACATTAACTGCGTCGACGCTGACAACGCCGGCACCTTTATTCGGGTCGACGTAAACAGCAGGACTACTGCAAGCGCAGATGACGAAACTGCTCAGTAAGATAGGGAGGGTATTTTTCATGGGATTAAAAATTAGCGTACGGATGCAGCACCGCCGACATCGGTCATCCAAAAGCGGAAACGCACAGCCTTGGAACTGGGTGCAACCGAAACGAGACTTTGGACGCTGCCAGCGGGAATGGTGGCTTCACGGGCAACGTCAACCTGACCGCGCAAAGGCATGTCTTGAGCATCAAGCCATTCGACGCGGTAGTTCAAACGTTGTGCCGACGAGGTAGTGTTTTGAACAAGTAAGCTGATCTTAGGGGTGACACCATCTTCAGCGAAACCGCGCTTTAATTCAGTCGGCTCGGCGCTACGGTTGAAGTTTGGGTTTTCAGAAATAATTGTATATCCCGAGGGGGCATCTGAAGGCACGAGCAATGTAGCCGAATTACTGGATACACAGCCGACGGCGATGAATGCAGCAAGAGATGTCAGAATATTTTTCATGGTTGAAGGATACTGGTACGCACAATGGCAGGGATTTGCGGAGAAATCGAGCGAATCGTCACGAGAACAACTCGGGCTGTAGGTAACTTACATGGCATCGTACCCTTAAGAGCGCCACCCGATAGGTTAATTGTGCTTCCTTTTGGTATAACGAAACGTCCCATTTGTATCTCCTGGGGCAAGGTTGACCAATTGCGCAGGTCCGCACGTGCGGACATCGTACCGTAAGCATTGGTAGCCATTAATGTGGCAAGGAGGACAAACTCGGCATTGGGGTCACGCCCACGACGTTTCGCGTTATCGCTGGCAGCTTTATTGGCAACGTAGCCTGCGACAGCCTTCATTGTCGCCGAGGCAATGGCCCGGTTCCGCGCAATCGGGTATTCTTCGCGGAACTCGGCATACACGATACCGTCAACGTCAGCTAAGGCAGCGAGCGACGTGCTCGGTAGGTCATTGCCAGATACTTCAACCAAACCATGCAACCTCGACTCTGGCGAAATCTCCGGAAGCGCCAGATTCACAAGCGGAGCTAGTGGATCACCGTAAATCAAGGGCAAGGTGACGACATGTTCTGACCAACGTGGAGCTAGGCCTGACTCATGAATAACATAGACGACTGATTTGCCTTCATTAGGGCTAGGACGAACGTTGCTTTCCGTCGCCAGTTTCAAATCGGCTTGAATAAAGGGATTCTTGGGGGCGAGCTTACTGGCTTGGTCGAGTGATTTACGGGCACGTTCTAAATCTGCAGGACCCTCAGCGGTCTGCAGGTAATAGATGCCATTCAGCCAGACTGCGAAAGGGTTCATCGCATTGGCATAGGTCGTCGTAGCACTAAAGTTGGCATGCACCTTGGCCCGTGCTTCGGCGAGTCGGGCATCATTGTCACGTGCTTGAAACTGAGTGTCTTGTTTTGAGATGGCGGCTGATTCCTGCTTCGCGAGCCGGATACGATCCTGGGCAATACGTCGAGCATCGTCCTGACGGAAGAGCGAACGCGTTAAAGCCACGCGTGCTTTTTCGGTCTCACCTAATTCAATCCAGTTGAGCGCTTCGTAGGTGGCAGCGAATATCCGATCGAGGTTACGCCCGCGGTACTGAATCTGGTACGGGTTAGAGAAAGACGCTAAACCTTCCTGGGAGAGGGATAGGTCGGCCGCTGCATCCGCATCTCGAAAATAATCTTCCGCCGCTTCAAACGACTTCACGCTTTCAGCAAGCTTACCCGCACTACGCTGTGTATTGGCTAACTCCAATGTCCAGATCAGTGACGAATGGTTGTGCTCTTGCTGCGCCTTTTGTGCGACTTCGACAGCATCGCTGAATCCACCAGAGCGGTAAGCCGTTTGAAATCCCGATAATTCGGTAGGGTAGGTGGCATGACAGCCCCCGAGCAACATGCCCGTGACAACCCATAAGACCGTACCTTTGTTCAATGTAGAGCAATTCAACACGCAGATAACATCCAAACGCGTCTCTGGCTTACCGCAAAGGCAAAAGACAGATGTATCTTCTAGTCGGAAGAATGCTTATTTGGTGCCTTTTTAATCTTTCGACGAATCCACAACACAATCCCGATTACAAGGTAGGCCACAGTCGCTATT
>CAJBPJ010000299.1 GCA_903957465.1 uncultured Opitutia bacterium | reverse complement strand
CCGGCACCATCCGCTTGCGCTGCGTCGACCAATACCACCGCGGTGAGTTCGCTGGTTACAGCGTCATAGATAAGTGCCTCGGTAGCTTCGAGAAGGACTGCACGCGGGAGTCGCAAGTCGTCGGGCACTGCTCGCACGGGCTCGAGTTCACTCGCGAGTTCGTAACCGAGCGCAACCAACAGGCCGCCTTGAAAGGATGGCCAGCCGGGGATGCGCGGTGCGCGGTGTGCGTTGACCCATGAGCCAATGGCATCGAGCGCGCGGGTGCGCGGGAGAGATTGTGCACCGCCATCTTGATACATGGTGGCGACGCCTTCGGCATCGAAGCGCCAAGCACGGTGTGCATCGGGCACAACGATTGTATAGCGACCGGTGCGACCGCTTTCGAGCACCGCGCAGTGGCGTCCAGGTAGCAAACCTTCCCAGCTCGCTGGTAACTGCCGTCCTGAAAATCGCGCAAGGTATGGGAAGTGCGACCAGCTGTTACCCGCAGCGCTCCACTCCGATAGAGCGACCTCTTTGTCTGGACGCGGTAAGTCGATCATGCCGCGGGGAGGTTAAGGTTATAGCCGACGAGCTCTCTGTCGGAGAGAAGTGTGCGCACTTTTTCCAAAGTGATACCATAGACATGTAGCTCTTGGCGTGAACCTTTCGAAACAACGGTGATACGTAACCCGCCCGGGAGCGGCATCACCTTGATGGCCTGCGAGCGCGCGCGGATGCCAGCTTCGATCATACCACGTGAGACGCGGCCATGCTTCTCGAGCAACTTAACAACAGGGATGGCGGCCTCGATCAGCGTCGTGTGCGCACCAGCCCTGCCCTTTGCTCGTGCCATCTCAAGCGATTTCCCAGCGGTAAGGATGTTTGGAAAGCAACTTGTAGCCAGTCTTCGTAACCACGGCGACGTCCTCAAAGCGGCAGCCGCCAAGACCTGGATAATATAGGCCGGGCTCGATGGTCACTACGTGGCCAGGCAAGAGCGGCTTCTCGTTACGGAAGGAGAGTGAAGGCTCTTCGTGAACATCATACCCAAGGCCGTGGCCGAGACCATGGAAGAAGCCAACGTAAGTGCCTTTGCGATTTTCTGTGACGTAGCCTGCCTCTTTAATGAAATTAGATGCGGCAAAATAAACCTCTGCGCCGGTGGCACCTGCACGGAGGGCCTTCAGCGCAGCGCGGTGTGCACCAAATACAGTTTCAATCATGCGACGGCGCGCAGGCGATGCCTTGCCCTTCACATACGTACGCGTCATGTCGCCGTAAAGTCCGGTGGCACGGTTCCTGGGGAAGATGTCGACGACGATGGGCTCGTGCGCACGCACGGGTCCGCTGCCTGCACAGTGGCAATCCACCGCTTGATCCCCGGGAGCAATAATCAAACCGTGGTCGTTCATGCCATCGGCATCGGACACGGCTTTGTGTACCTCTGCGTGAAGTATTTCGGCGGTGAGAACTTTCCCATTCCAGTGGACGAATCCTTTTTTAATCTTCGCTGCGCGGAGAATGCGCTCGACGGCAGAAAACCCAGCAGACGAAGCACGATTGCCGGCAGTGATTCCAGCTTCCTCGGCTTTAGTCTTAATCGCGCGCTGTGGGAAAATCTGTGGCGAACTTCGCTCGTCACGTCCCGTTCCTGGGAGAGATAGTTTTAGACCAGCTGCCTGCAAGGAGACCCACAGGCCTGCAGGGAAGTCATGCGGCACGGTGAACGAACGCACGCCGTGTTGACGCGCAGAATCAATGATGGCTTCGGCCACACCTGCTTTGGGATTCTTCTTTCTTAAAGTCGTGATGATTTCGGTTAGGTTCAGAATGACGTCGAAATCGGACTCATGCTTTGCCCTTCCAACTTCTAACAAGGGTAGGATACCGATTTTTTTACCTTTCGCCGAAAAGGCTGGGAAGGGATCACCGGCATGAAACTGGGAAAACCAGCGCATATCGGCCGACGTCGTCGGTGCAGCGAAAAGAAGGACATCTGGACCTTTATAAGAAGCCATGGCGGAGATATGGGGGAACTAAAGACTAAGGACCCACAGAGGTGAAGGGGGAAGTTAGCGGTGATAGCGGTACTAGCGGTGGTAGCGGTGGTAGCGGAAATAACTG
>CAJBPJ010000298.1 GCA_903957465.1 uncultured Opitutia bacterium | reverse complement strand
CCATACAGGCGTCGGCTCTGTTCGGGCTAACTTTGAAGAGGCGCTTGGTCATCTTGCCGCAGGACGTTTCAATATAGACGATCTCATCACACAGCGAATCTCGTTTAACCAGGTAGAATTAGCATATGACCAGCTGACGAACGACAAGTCAGCATTGGGTATACTTTTCGATTATACAGATATTCCGGAAAAGACTTTATCTAAAACCATAAAGCTTAAGGCCCGTAAAAATAATGCATTAGGCTTGTCGCTGATTGGAGCGGGTAATTTTGCAACTCGTACGCTGTTGCCAGCGCTTAAGAAGTTATCTGCTGAAGCGAAGTTGGAGCTAGTCGTTTCTAACCAAGGACATCAAGCGCTGCTGGCGGCACGACAGTACGGCGCAAGTAGTGCTAGCACAGACGAAGCTATCGCGTTTACACCAGAGGCGCCCATGGGCCTTTTTTTGTGCACACGCCATGACAGTCATGCGCGGCTGGCAATTGCTGCCCTAAAGGCAGGTAAGTCAGTTTGGGTTGAGAAGCCGCTCGCTCTTTCCGTGAAGCAACTCGAGGAGGTCGCAGTCTCCGCGCGTCAATCTAAAGGAGTTTTGATGGTTGGGTTTAACCGCCGCTTCGCTCCAGCGACAACACGACTACGCACGGCAATCGAGCAACGAGCTGAGCCAAAGATTATACATATCACAGTGAACGCAGGTGCTCTCGCGCCTAATCATTGGGCCCTCGATGCTACCGCCGCCGGCGGACGCATTGTCGGCGAGGCATGTCATTTTATCGATCTTGCGCGGTACTTAATTGGTCAACCTATTCGTTCTGTGCGCTGCACGCGCCGCGATACTGACGGCCAAGACGGCGGGTGCTACAAAATTACCTTTCTTGATGGCTCAATTGCTACCATTGACTATCGGACTGATCTGCCACCAGAAATCCCTAAAGAGCACATAAAAGTTAGCGGAAAAAACTGGAGCGCTGAGATTCATAACTGGGCACGTCTAACATCTGTAGGCCTTGGTGTCTCGTGTGGCTGGCCGTGGTCGCGGGCTCCGCATAAAGGTCATCCCGAAGCACTGAACGCATTCCTTTCGGCTGTAAACGGTAAGTCGCCAACGCCCATTCCGTTCGAGGAGATTTTTGAAGTCTCCCTAGTTGCTATCCAGATGCAGGGGATGATTGGTGGCCAATCTATAACACTTTAATTTATTTATGAGCTACGACATCACTGTTCTCGGTCTCGGCTACATCGGCCTGCCAACAGCTTCTATTTTTGCTACTAAAGGCAAGAAAGTGCTCGGCGTTGATGTAGTTTCGCAGGTGGTAGAAATTATTAATCGCGGAGGCATACATATTCAAGAGCCAGACTTAGACGTGCTCGTGCGAGCTGCAGTCCAATCTGGGAATTTAAAAGCAGCTGTTAAGCCCGAGGCTGCCTCTACTTACATTGTCGCTGTACCTACGCCGTTCGACATTCAGCCTGATGGATCTCGCTTGCCTAATTTAGACTACGTCGAGGCCGCGGCTCGCTCGATTGCGCCAGTTGTTCAGGCAGGCAATCTAGTTATCCTTGAGTCGACTTCGCCGGTCGGCACCACCGAGAAGATGAAAGCTTGGCTTGATGACGAGATCACTAAGATCGGGCGTAAAATCGCCGGGGAAATTCTATATGCTCATTGTCCTGAGCGTATATTACCGGGGCAGATGCTCAAAGAACTGATCTCCAATGATCGCATTGTCGGAGGACTTACTCCCAAGGCTGCTCAGCGCGCTAAAGAACTTTATCGGACTTTTTGCAGTGCAGAGATTTTTGAAACCGATGCTCGGACTGCTGAGTTAGCCAAGTTGACGGAGAATGCTTTCCGCGACGTTAACATTGCCTTCGCTAATGAGCTCTCGCTGATATGCGACCGGCTCGACATCAATGTATGGGAGCTCATCCGCCTCGCTAACCGCCACCCACGTGTAAAAGTTCTTCAGCCAGGGCCAGGTGTCGGCGGGCACTGCATTGCAGTAGACCCTTGGTTCATCGTCGACGCTGCTCCTAAAGAGTCACGGTTGATACGTACAGCCCGTGAGGTTAATGACAGCAAGCCCGTTTGGGTTATCGACAAGGTTCGCTCGGCCGCTGCGAAGTTCCCTGCTCCTGTGGTCGCTTGCTTAGGGCTTACATTCAAAGCCAATATTGATGACCTTAGAGAGTCGCCGTCGCTTGCGATT
>CAJBPJ010000297.1 GCA_903957465.1 uncultured Opitutia bacterium | reverse complement strand
CTTCGGGACAGAGAGAAGATAGGCCGCCGCCAAAAGGCACACAGACAAAGGGGACATAGGAACATAATGGGTTAACCGTCTAGACAACGTAGGCAAACGGAAAAACCTAGGCGAAATCCCCTTGTTGCAATTATGTTGCGTTTAATAACCGTCTGTTAAATTCTTTTTTATGAAGCAACTACAGTGGCTATGCCTTTGGGTTTTCTTGGCCATTCCGCAGGCCTGGGCGGCGCAACCGACTATCACCTGCAGCTTCACTATTCCTGCGGACTGGGTGAAGAATCTCTGTGGCCAAGACGTTAAGATTCAGACCTTAGCCGGACCCAACACAGATCTTCATGAGTTCCAACCAGGACCCGCTGCCGCGAGGGCTATTTTAAGTGCGGACCTCATCGTCGGAATAGACCCATTATTAGAGCCATGGCTAAACGAGTTAGTTATCTCTAACAAGTTGTCAGACAAGGTGATATGGCTAGGAAAGGCGTGGATTTCCGCACACGAAGGTCATAAGCACCATTCGCATATTTGTGAGGCCGATCCGCACATCTGGACAGACCCAGAAATCGTCCAAGCAATGGTCGAAAAACTCGCGGCTGCCTGTGCGCAACTCAAGGGCGTCGACCAGACCAAGCTCGCCAGCCAAAAAGATGCGTACCTCAAAAGTATTCAAGCATTACACCGTTCGCTGAGCGCCGAATTTGCAAAAATACCGGCGGACCGGCGAGTCGTCGTCACCCACCATAATAATTTTAGCAGATTTGCAGAACGCTACGGTATCAAGGTCGCAGGTGTTATCCTAGATTCTGCGACGACAGAGGCTGCGGATCCATCCGCCAAGCGCCTCGCAAAACTTATTCAGCAGGTACGGGCCGAACGTGTTAGCCTGATTATCTGCGACCGAGGCGAGCGCGCACCTGCAGCAGAATTGCTGGCCCGTGAAACCGGACTGCCTCCACCCATTTCAATCAATCTTGATAGTTTAGACAAACAAGGGACACGTGGTGATAGTTGGCTGGGTATGATGAATGAAATTGCCGCTGCGCTCATCAAGCCTTGGAAAGAAATGCAATGAGCACCTGCGATTGCGCACATGTAGCAATCTTAGCCGAAGGCCTAACACTTTCGCCAGCGCCAGGTGCGCCAATCATTTTGTCTGATATTAGTTTTGAAGTACCCTTAGGCTGTCGGGCAGCGCTGGTGGGTCCAAATGGTGCCGGCAAGTCGACGCTGCTGAAAGCGATCAGTGGTATGATTACGCCATCGAGTGGTCTACTAATGACAAATGGTAAAGCACCGCGTCTGGGCAGAAGCGACGTCGCTCTGCTATCACAGCGCACATCACTCACGCCAGGTTTTCCCTGTACCGTTGAGCGCTTGGTATTGATGGGTCGTCTTTCGAAGAGACTGTGGACTCCGCGCTATAACCAAGAAGATATTACGCAGGCCCGCTCTGCTGTTGAAGCTGTCGGATTAAACTCCGTACGACATCGACTGCTTCACGAACTGTCAGGCGGACAACTTCAGCGGGCGCTTTTAGCGAGAGCCCTCTGCCAAGGCGCGACGCTTCTCTTGCTTGATGAACCTTACGCAGGCATCGATCAAGCCAGTCGACAGGCTCTCAACGAGATCCTCTTTGGTCCAGCACTCAACGGCGTCACCTTGCTACTCTCAACTCACGACAATATCGATAGCTCGCTGTGTGATCGTATATTTACAGCCGACGAAGGAAAAATCTCGTTGCGCGTAGCGTGTGACGGCCAACACCCCCACCGACATGTTGCACTGGATTCCTGAGCCCCTGACGCATGCTTTCATGCAACGTGCCTACTTAGGCATGGCTCTTT
>CAJBPJ010000296.1 GCA_903957465.1 uncultured Opitutia bacterium | reverse complement strand
GTGTCTGCCGAGCACTTTGCCAATCTTTCAGTCCTTCAGGCGACGCAGCACTTCATCTAGCTGCCAAATCACTGGAAGACAGGTTTCTTGGCGGCAAAGATGAAGACCCTTTTCTGAACAATGCTGCAGGTAGACAATTTGATCTAAGCTCTGGATTGATCTTTCGACGGCTGAAAAGTCTTGGTCGGGCCCAACTTTAAGCACGGTAATGCCAGACTCTGCTAATTCGAGTGCTTCGAGTGCGCGTCCCATTCCATGTGGAGCGTTCTGCGCCATGCCTCCGTATGCTTTTGCAAGTTCGTTACGTAGATTCCCCCATTGAGATGAGGCGTCTAGTGATTGCAGGGACGCGAGATTGTATAGGAGGGAGCTGTTGCCAGCTGGAACAGCGTTGTCCCACCAATCTTTTTGCCGAATCGGCAATCCGTTGGAGCCTTCTTGGTTTAGGAAGTAGCCAATTTCACGGGGGTCACCAAATCGAGCAACCGCAGCCTGCGTGATTTCAGCAGCCGCAGCGACGTGCGCAGGGTCGCCATGTGTTGCGAGTGCAAGGTGGGCTTCGGCGAGCCAGGTGTAATCGGATAATGTACTCGGCGTTGTACTTCCGAGTACTGCATAAACATAGCACAGGCCATTTGCGTCTTTCTGAATACAGGGTTTGAGTCCTGCGAGAATGGATTCGGCGAGTTTTCGCCAATCGGGCCTGTAAAGAAGGTCGCTGGCGCGCGCTAGGTTTGCTGCCAGCAAAGCATTCCAGCCCGTCAGAACCTTATCGTCACGTCCTGGTTGCTTACGTTTGGATCGAGCGGCGTATACCAATTCACGTGCTTCTACGAACTCGGAGCGCATTCGCTGGGTGCGAAAAGTTGGCACACTACGACCGCCTTCAAAGTTACCCTCATGGGTAATACCAAACGCGGTACAAAAGTCGTCCGCACCTACACCGAGGATTTTGTTAATTTCAGAAGGTGTCCACACGTAGGTAGTGCCTTCGTGGTGCTCGGTATCTGCATCTAATGACGCAGCATAATTCACACCCACACGCATGTCGCGCTCGAGCCACTCCACAATCCTTGCACACACCTCTGCGTAGCGGGGTTCTTGCAGGGTTACTGCGGCACGTGCGTAGACGCCAAGAAGTAAGGCGTTATCACAAATAAGTTTTTCAAAGTGAGGTACAGTCCAATCACGGTCGACACAGTAGCGTGAAAATCCGCCACCGATTTGGTCCTGTAGTCCGCCTTGATCCATGGCGTCTAAGGTACGGCGAACAACGTGTTCGATGCGTTTTTTATCAGCGGCGGGTAAGTCTATGCGATTTCGTAGGCTGAGTAAAAACCCTAACGGCATTGCTGGCGGGAATTTAGGCGCCCCGCCGAAGCCACCGTAGGTGTCATCGGCATCTTCACACATAGACCGTGCAGCATTCAGTCGACTTTCGGCGTCCGGGGCCGCGCCGTTAGCATCTGGCGCCCGTGTTAGATGGATGAGATTTCCGGCGACGGCATTGGCATTCTCTTCGAGTGCCGCCCGGTTTGTCCGGTGAAATTCGGAGACGCGCATGAGGACCTGCGGCCAAGATGTTTGTCCTTTGCCGCGATCTTCAGGCGGAAAATAAGTCCCTCCAAAGAAGGGACGTCCATCCGCCAGACAGAAGCAATTCAATGGCCAGCCGCCGTGCTGCTGAATCATTTGCACCGCGTCCATGTGAAATTTATCAACATCCGGACGTTCTTCGCGGTCGACCTTGATATTCACAAAGTGCTGGTTCATTAGCCCGGCGATATAAGGATTATCAAAACATTCCTGCGCCATCACATGGCACCAATGACAAGAGGCGTAGCCCACAGAGACTAAGACGGGTACATCGCGCCGTTTGGCCTCTGCAAAGGCTTCTGGGCACCAAGACCACCAGTCTACAGGCTGGTGAGCGTGTTGTCGCAGGTAGAGGCTGCGTTCGTTGGCCAGGCGATTGGGCACACCTTACTTTCTGACGGACTGGTGGCTTGGCAAGCGGGTAGGGTGGGTTTACCTAAGTAGGCCAATGGCGACCCCCGAAATTCGTATCCTCGCCGATACTGTAGCGAATCAAATCGCTGCTGGGGAAGTCGTGGAGCGACCAGCTGCTGCGGCCAAGGAGTTACTCGAGAATGCCTTGGATGCAGGTGCGCGGCGTATCACTATCGATTTTTCTCGCGGGGGAAAAGCGCGGATGGTGGTCGAGGATGACGGCGTGGGTATGTCCCCTGATCAAGCGGAGCTTTCACTGCAGCGACATGCCACGAGTAAAATCCAAGTTGCGGCAGACTTAGACCGCATTTCTACCTTCGGCTTTCGTGGCGAGGCTTTGCCTTCGATTGCCAGCGTTTCACGTTTTACTCTGCAATCTCGAGCGGCCGGCGCTGAAGTTGGCTGCGAGATTCTGGTGAATGGCGGTCGCATTGTTCACCGCCGAGAGCATGGCATGGCAGTGGGCACTCGCGTTGAAGTGGAAAATCTGTTCCACCCCGTCCCTGCGCGCCTAAAGTTTCTTAAGACCGACGACACTGAATCCGCGCATTTAATTCGTATGGTGCGGCTCTATGCGGTGGCACACCCTGAAGTTGGCTTCTTGTTGCGGGAAGACGGACGCGATGTCTTTAGATCGCCCGGCCAGGCGCCGCTGATTGAACGTGTTCGCGAAATCTGGGGTAAGGCTGTTGCCGACGATCTCATACCCCTTCCGTCAGTTGAAGGCAGCGGTATGGGCGTAAGCGGTCTTTTGGGTAAACCTGGAGTGAGCCGTTCAACCCGCCAAGACTTGGTGACAGTTGTGAATGGTCGTCCAGTGGACAGCCGAGCTCTCGCCTATGCTTTGGTGGAGAGCTACCATACGCTTATTCCCAAGGGTCGATTCCCGCTGGCATTTCTTTTTCTCGAAATCGATCCTGCAGCTGTCGATGTAAACGTACACCCTGCAAAGCGTGAAATTCGTTTTCGTAATGAGCCGCAAGTGCGCGCTTTTGTCATGCGGGCTGTCTTAGAAACTTTGCGTGGTCAACCGACCACGGGTGCCGTGCAGCCGGTCGTTCCCGCGGTCGATATTCACTCGGCGCTACCCGTGCCCTCGGCAAAGCCCCAAGTCGCCGCGCCCACTCCTGTGTCCGCACTGCCGATAGCGGTTGAAGGCTCGACTCGTGCAAGTGTTTCGCCGGCCACTACGCTCAAGTTAGGCTGGAGATTGCTGGGGCGGCTACGTGGTGATCGTGCTGTCTTCGAGACGCCTTCCGGTATGGTGCTTCTCGATTTAGGCTCCGCCCATCAACGCGTCCTTTACGAAAAGATCCTGAGTCAATTGACAGCGTCAGTTCCAGTGACGCAGCCCCTATTGCTTCCATTAGCCTTAGAGCTCGAACCCTTACCGGCAGCAGCCCTGCGTGAGCGCGAAGCCCTGTTGCAGTTAGCGGGGTTT
Source organism: uncultured Opitutia bacterium (assembly GCA_903957465.1). Lineage (GTDB taxonomy): Bacteria > Verrucomicrobiota > Verrucomicrobiia > Opitutales > UBA953 > UBA8828. The sequence continues at coordinate 4,123 of CAJBPJ010000296.1, read as the reverse complement.
AGTTTTGAGCCCTATGGGCGGAATTTCTGGCGCGTACTATCCATTCCGCTTTGGGTTGAGCCTGGAGAGGCAGAGGCTTTCCTGCGCGACCTGCTTGCGGAGATGAGTCGCCATGAAGGCGATTTCACTAAGGCGCATTTAGCTGCCGATGCTCTCGCAAAATTAGCCATACGACGTTCACGTTACCGTACCGATAGCTTGTCGGAGCTTGAGCTACTTGAACTTGTGCAACAACTCTTCCGCACGAGTCAGCCTGGCGTCGATCCTTTAGGTCGGCGAACTTACTTTGAAATCGGCGATGCCGATATCGCCCGGCGCTTAGGACAGTCCTGATTAACGTCCGCCGCGGCGCCGCTTGGAACGACCCACACCCGCTGGCTTTTCGCCGCGTAAGGTGGCGATTTGATCGCGCAGGTGAGCCGCACGTTCAAACTCATAGCGATCCGATGCTGCGAGCATTTCGGTTTCTAAGTCAGAGAGTACGGCCTGCAAATCTTGGTCGCCTTTAACCAGTGTAATGTCACCCGTTGCGTCATCTTTAACGACGAGACTCTCTTCAATTGGTCTCTGCACGGACTTCGGTGTTATGCCGTGCTTTTTGTTATACGCATCCTGCTTTTTGCGACGGTCGCCGGAGATTGTCATCGCGCGTGTGAGCGACTTCGTCATCACATCAGCGTATAAGATAACGCGTCCTTCAACGTGACGAGCTGCACGCCCCGCTGTCTGGATAATACTCGTTTCACTGCGCAGAAAACCTTCTTTATCGGCGTCTAAAATTACGACCAAAGCGACTTCGGGTAGGTCTAGGCCTTCGCGTAGTAAGTTAACGCCAACGAGTACATCACACGTACCTTGCCGTAATCGGCGTAGAATTTCGACGCGCTCAATCGCATCGATATCCGAATGCAGGTATTCAACCTTGATGCCTTGTTCGCGCAGGTAGTCCGAAATTTCTTCGGACATTCGTTTTGTCAGTGTAGTCACGAGCGTTCTGCGTCCGTTGGCTATTTCGGCCTTAACCTCTCCAATGGCATCTTCGACCTGTCCTTTAATTGGGCGAACTTCCATGACAGGATCCAGCAAGCCCGTTGGGCGAATGATTTGCTCTGCCACGACCGCAGAGACTTTGTATTCATGGGGTGCAGGTGTGGCTGAAACGTAGACAGTCTGCCCGGCTAGTGCGTCGAATTCCTCAGGTCTCAGTGGTCGATTCTCCATGGCAGAGGGCAAGCGGAAGCCGAAGTCGACCAGGCGTTGTTTTCGTGAGCGATCCCCTAAATACATGCCACCAATTTGCGGCACGCTCACATGGCTTTCATCAATGAAGACGAGTTTATCGTCTGGGAAGAAGTCTAACAAACAGAAGGGCCTCTCGCCAGGTTTTCGGCCACCAATGTGCATCGAATAGTTTTCCACCCCTTGGCAAAAACCTGTTTCTCGCATCATTTCTAGGTCATGCTCCGTACGCATGCGAATCCGTTGGGCCTCAACGAGCCGACCTTCGCGTTCAAAGAAAGCTACGCGATCTTCGAGCTCTGCCTTAATCGAAAGGATTGCGGGTGGGAGGCTTTCGGGCGAAGTGATGTGCGCGTTTGCGGGATAGAGGTCGAAGTGTTCGAGGTGTGCACCGGGTTTGACGCTTAATGGGTCAAGCTCGCGGATAGACTCTAAGGTATCTCCAAAGAAGGTAATGCGTAGGGCAGTTTCGAGGTAGGCTGGCCAGAGGTCTACGGTCTCGCCGCGTGCACGGAAGTTACAACGTTCCAAAATTGCGTCATTTCGCGAATACTGATTTTTAACTAAATTAGCTAATAGGTCGTCACGGCGCAGCGTCATCCCGGTGCGCAAAGGAAGCATAGCTGACTTAAACTCTTCAGGTGATCCAAGTCCGTAGATGCAAGAGACGGTCGCCACAACGATGACGTCGCGTCGGGATAACAGTGCGCTGCTTGCCCGAATACGTAGTCGTTCGATGTCGTCGTTAATCGAAGCATCCTTCTCAATAAATGTATCTGTCTGTGGGACGTAAGCTTCGGGTTGGTAGTAGTCGTAGTAGCTGACGAAATATTCGACTGCGTTCTCTGGAAAAAACTTTTTAAATTCAGCGAAGAGTTGAGCGGCGAGGGTCTTATTATGTGAAACAACGAGGGTGGGTCGCTGATGGCGCTCAATGAGGTTGGCCATCGTGAATGTCTTCCCCGAGCCGGTTACCCCGAGGAGCGTTTGGTGGAGGTTACCAGCACGAATAGAAGCATCCAGCGCAGCAATGGCTGTCGGTTGATCGCCTGTCGGCTGATAGCTAGAATGAAGTTTAAAGCCGCTCATCTCAGCGTGCCTTAGGTAGGGCCAGTTCTGGTGTGACCTCAGACAGATTTGCCACAATCAGATCAGCCCCAGATGTCGCCATGACTTCACGGGAATTTGTTGTGCAGAGACCCACGGCGCGGAACCCGCCGGCTTTGGCAGCCGCTACGCCGGCAAGCGTGTCTTCAAAGACTACGGACTGTTCGACGTCGCCCTGAATGAGTGCGCAAGCTTTCAGGAAAACTTCTGGGTCAGGTTTGCCGCGGGTAACGTCTTCACTGGTAACCGCACCTTGGAAAAACGACTCTAGGTCAAAACGGTCAAAAGCTAGTTTAAGGTTTAGTCGATGTGTCGACGTTCCGATTACACAGGGGATTCCCGCTTGTTGTAACGCCCGGAGAAGCTCTTTGGCTCCAGGGAGTAAGGAGATGAGCCCACCCGTAGCTAAATCGCGGTAATGGGCTTCTTTGGCGAGAGATAGGCGGTGGATTTCGGCGGGGTCTCGCGACCAGCCGTGAATCTCAGGGATGATAACTTCATTTCGTTTACCGAATCCTCTGAGAAAGCTATCGGGCTGAATAGGTAAGCCCTCGGCAGCAGCGAGACGTTGCCAGGCCTGTTTGTGTGCGGCCGATGAATCGACCACCACTCCATCCCAGTCAAAAATGGCAACACGTCCTGCCACGGCTCAGTGCTTGTCCCAGGCGAAGGTGACTTTTGAAGGGGTGTATTCCCAGACGTTAACGGGTTCAAAGATTTGTCCGGGGGCTAAAATGTTATTCGGGTCGAGCGCGCGTTTAATTGCCATCATGGCATTGATTTCCGCAGGCGTATGTTGGAGGCGTAGGAAGGCAGACTTAGAAATGCCAATGCCGTGTTCGCCTGTAATTGCTCCACCCATCGCAACAACTTCGCGCATCATTTCAATGATCGCGCTTTCGGCCTTGCGACAGTGTTCTTTGTCTTCGCGATTGTACATGACATGGATGTGGAAGTTTCCGTCCGCTGCATGTCCAAAGGTTGGTGTAGGTAATCCGTAGGTCTTACGCATGCGTTGCGCGAGTTGGATGAGTTTAACGTAACTACGGAATGGGACGACAATGTCTTCATTCAGTTTAGCATTACCCAAAAGGTACATGGCCTGGGAGCATGTGCGCCGTATAGTCCACAGCTTCTCAGCTTCGACTGGGTTGTCGCTTTCCCGCTGAGCGAGTGTTCGTCCTTTAGACCAAGCCCGAACCTTTTCTGCGTCTTCCGCTAGGACGGCCGGATGTCCATCTAGTTCGATGAGCAGTAGTGCAGGATTAGCAACGCCTTGAACTTCTGCAGCGCTGAAGACGCCTTCGCCCAGCCGTCGTTGGGCGACTTCCGTGGTCTGGGTGTCGAGGAACTCAAAGACAGCGGGGGCTACCCTTGATGTCATTAAGGCGGCCGCGGCTTCGAGGGCTTTTTCGTCGCTCTCAAAGGCAAAGAGGAATGTGCGTCGTGCTTGCGGTAGCGGGACTAAGCGAATCCAGGCCTTGGTCACAATACCCAGGGTTCCTTCTGCGCCAACCCAGAGGTCGCGTAGGTTATAGCCGCTTACAAATTTACGTAATGGCGCTGACCAGCGCACAAATTCTCCGGTAGGAAGTACGCCTTCAAGTGCGACCACAAAGTCTCGGACAACGCCATACTTCGCAGCGCGTAGTCCGCCAGCATTGGTGGAAATATTTCCTCCGATACTACAGTAATTTAAAGAAGACGGATCCGGCGGGAAAAATAGGCCATGTACGGCTGCACACTCGTTAATTTTTGCGGTAATGGCACCAGGCTC
>CAJBPJ010000295.1 GCA_903957465.1 uncultured Opitutia bacterium | reverse complement strand
CGCAAGAGTGACACCAATATTCTTTCCAACCCTTCGATCACCACGACGCACAACAAGGAAGCAACAATCTTTGTGGGCGAGTCACGTCCAGTTGTCACCGGTACGACGAGTACGCCAGGCGCTACCACAGGAATCACGACTTCATCGACTGTCACCCAGCGCGATATCGGTATTCAGCTAAAAGTTCTTCCGTTAATTGGAAAAGACGGATCCGTGCAACTACAGGTACAGCAATCCGTCGAAGATATTCTCGGTACAGTCCTGCTCGATGGCAATGAGCAGCCCCGTATTGGTCGTCGTACCACGGAGTCTTTCGTTAGCGCCAAGACAGGTGAAATTATTGTACTCGGTGGATTACAGCGGAGCCAGCTGACTAAATCCAAAAACCGTCTCGGACCCATTGCTTGGATCGGCGATTTGCTCGGCGGGTCGAAAGAAGAAGAGACCAAAACAGAGCTCATCATTTTCCTGCGCCCTTACGTATTAACGGGCACGCCTGTCGATAATGTCGAAGCTTTGCGTCGCGTGGATGGCACGGTACACAAGGAAGCAGTGCGGGAAATTTTTGATAACAAGCCAGGTTCGCCTGAAGCTTCGTCCAAGTGAGTACGGCGCGCCCCAGCTTATTGGCGGCGCTGTCCGCACGGATGGGTGACGCCCCTGCGGCAGCACTTCTAGATTTACCTGTCGAGGCTCGCCAGAAAGCACTCGCGCAAGCTTTAGCCACCGATGAAGCGGGGGCTTTACGGATACTTTCAGAAATGAGCGGTCTGGCAGTTTTACCGGAGCCAGCGGCGGACACCGAGGGCGTGCAGCGCTTGCCAGCACGCATGGCTGCAGAAGTTCAAGCCATCCCCGTACTTTTGCCGGGTGCATCTGCAGAGCGCCTGGAATTAGCGACTGCGTGGCCGCCTGATTTAACCTCTACGGCGTGGGCCGCTACTTTCTCTGTGCGCCGTCCGCGTTGGCATCTCGCTCCCGCAGATCGAGTCGGCTTGTTAATCCGTGAAAACTACGGTGTCGGCTCGGGAACTTTAGAGGAAGATTCTGAAGACCAAGCAATGTATGATGCGACACCGGTTGATGTCGACGCGGATGCCGATGCAGCCGTCGTGCGATTTGTTTCGGATGTCTTAACGCAAGCTGTTGCTGAGCGCGCCACCGACGTCCACTTCGAGCCCCAAGAAAATTCGCTCCGTATTCGTTTCCGTGTCGATGGGATTCTCATCCCTGTACCACTCCCGGATAACTTAGCACGATTCCAAGACGCGATTATTTCGCGTTTAAAAATTATGGCTCGGCTCAATATTTCTGAGCGTCGCTTGCCCCAAGACGGCCGTATTCATTTCCGCGACGGTACCAATGTTTTAGATATCCGCGTTTCGACTATACCGACCATTTACGCTGAATCCGTTTCCCTGCGTCTATTGAATCAACGGAAAGAAGCCTATGACATGGATCGGGTTGGCCTAGGCCCCGATGAGCAAGCTGCGGTACGCCGTGTGCTTGCTTACCCGCACGGTATTGTTCTGGTTACTGGTCCAACGGGCTCAGGTAAATCAACAACCCTCAACGCCTTTTTGCGCGAGATTAACTCCCCTGATCTGCGACTCGTGACGATTGAAGATCCGATCGAGTATGAAGTGCCAGGTGCTAATCAGGTTCAGGCTAAGCCAGAAATTGGTTTAACCTTTGCGGCGGCACTGCGCAGCACGTTGCGTCAGGACCCTGACGTTATCATGGTCGGTGAAATTCGTGATTTAGAGACAGCAGAGATTGCCATCCGTGCTTCACTGACCGGCCACTTAGTTTTCTCCACGCTCCACACCAATGATGCACCCGGCGCCATCACGCGTCTTGTTGACATGGGCATCGAGCCTTTCCTTGTAGCCTCAGCGGTTGAGCTGGTCATTGCCCAGCGCTTGGTGCGACGGCTTTGCCCCGATTGCTCCACGGCCGTCCCCCCCGATCGGGTACGCTTGGCTCCGGCGCTTACTGCACTGGGATTACCGCCGTCTGTTTTGGATGGCGTGAAAGAGTTGCGTCAACCGGTTGGTTGCCGTCGCTGTCGAGGCACAGGGTATAGCGGTCGCGTGGGTGTCTTTGAACTTTTCTTCCCTAAACCTGCTCACGATTTAGTTGTCCGTCGTACGAGTAACCGTGAACTCACCGAGTTTGCAGTGGCTCACGGGATGCGTCCGCTGGCTCAGTCAGGATGGCTGAAGGCCGTT
>CAJBPJ010000294.1 GCA_903957465.1 uncultured Opitutia bacterium | reverse complement strand
GTGGAGTCAGATGCTTCGTGGTCGCCTGATACGACGCAGATTATTTTTGCTTCAGGCTCAAGCGGGTCGCCACGTCTCTACATCATTCCTGCGACAGGTGGGAGCCCAACTCAGCTTTCCACTGGGGGAGGTTATGCCAGCGAGCCGTGCTGGAACCGTGCTGACCGTAACCTGATTTGTTTCACGCAAGCCTCCGAAGGCACCAACAGTGTCGCAGTTCTTGATTTGGCCAAGGGCGCTCTCACTGTTGCTGCTCAAGGTACCGGCGGAGTGGCGTACTCGCGTGGCGCTTGGTGTGCGGATGGACGTCACATCGTTGTTCAATCTCAACAGCGCGGGGGCGACCGTTACTGGCTTTCGTTGGCAGACAGCGCGACAGGCAAAATCACCCGACTAACAGGTGACCAGTTGAAGTCTTGCTTGCAGCCCGATTGCTGGTTCCCGCGTCGCTAAGGCTTACGCCTTGCCAGTTTGCTGGCGTAGTCGATCCACGAGTACGGCGACCACAATAATGGTGCCGGTGACGATACGCGTTGTGCTTTCTTCAATGCCATTGAGGCCGCAGCCTACGCGGATAACCGTCATAATGAGTGCGCCGACGAGTGAGCCGAAGACTGAACCAATGCCGCCATTTAAAGACGCGCCGCCAATGACGACGGCAGCGATGATATCCAACTCGTAGCCACTTGCGCCCGTTGGATCTCCTTGGCCTTGATTGGAGGCAAGCATCAGTCCTGAAATAGCCGCAAAGATTCCTCCAAGTACGTAAACCCAAATTTTAACACGATCAACGGCAACGCCACATAGCCGTGCTGTTTGTTCGTTCGAGCCTACCGCAAAAATGTGACGTCCAAAGACGGTGAAGCGTAGTGCCAGCGACACCAGCAGTGCTAAGCCAATCATCAGCCAGCCGCCCGGTGGTATAATCAACCACTTCCAGCCTGCAGGCAGACCGTTGAGCCAGAAGCGTAACCAACCGCTGTCTTGAACGTTGATGGGCTGGGAATTAGCAAGGGCAAGGGCGAGCCCCCGTAGTACGAGTAGAGTCCCAAGGGTGGTGATAAAAGGAATCAAGCGGATGCGCACAACCAGGAGTGCAATGCCAAGTCCGCAGAGAGCACCGGTGACTAAGGTTCCTGCGACAACGGTGAGCGGTCCTTGTCCACTAACGATGAGTTTCGCGCCGACGATGGAGCAAAGGGCAATGGCGGAGCCGATGGACAAGTCGATACCAGCTGAGATGATAATCAGTGTCATCCCAATCGCAGCAATACCGATGACGACTGACTGTTGGACGACTTGGCTTACCGCATCCGGCGTAAAGATTGCTGAATGAAGAAACGCCGTCTGCTGGAGGTAGCTTTCGAGTAATCCAAAACCTATCCAGACAACTGCCAGTGCGAGGAGGGGGCCGAACGTTTGCATGAAGCGTTCGAGACGCTTGGGACTTGATGCAGATGAATCGTTGGTGGTTTGGCTCATAAATTTATTAACTGTTGCCCGTTGCTTCAGCCATGAGGGCTTCAGCTGAGGTTTCGCTTAAGGGGTGGGCTTGACCAAGGCCATTGCGTTTCATGACGGCGATGCGGTCGCAGGTGCCGAGAAGTTCAGGTAAGTACGAACTTACCATCACGACGGCCCGTGGGCGTAGAGGGTCGGTCACTAGACGGTCAATGGCCTCGTAGATGCGGGCTTTTGCAGCGATATCAATGCCGCGGGTTGGTTCGTCGAGGAGTAGAATATCGCAGTCGGCCTCAAGCAAGCGAGCGAGTGCGGCCTTTTGTTGATTGCCACCTGAGAGGCGGCCAATCGGCTGATCAGGATTTTCGCAACGGATACCAAGTTTCTGAATCCATTCCTGGGTATGGCGTGATCGCTGCGTGGGTGAAATAAATCCAGCACTCCCCAGCTTACCCAATGAAGCCAAGCAAATGTTATCCCCGATACCAAGCTCGAGTGCTAAACCTTCTTCTTTACGGTTTTCAGAGACTAGTCCCATCCCGGCTTGCCATGAAATCAGTGGTGTCGGTGTGAGCTGCTTACCTGCGATACGAACTTTGCCATTAGGGTCTAAGCCAAAAATTGCTCTGAGAATTTCTGTCCGACCAGAGCCGACTAATCCGCAGATACCAAGAACTTCACCGCGTCTGACGGTCAGGCTTCCTAATCCAGGTGCAGAGGCTTCTAGAAGTACTTCCCCGGCTTTACGAGAGGACCTCGGGTAGAGTTCGTCTACATTGCGCCCGACCATTTCAGCAACAATCCGAGCGTCGTCGACTTCTTTGGTTTTAAAAGTGGCCACGGATTTTCCATCGCGGAGAATGGTTAAGCGCGATGATAAGCGACGAACTTCTTCGAGGAAGTGAGAGATGTAGATGATGGAAATACCACGGCCAGCCAGACGGTCGATCAGTTCAAATAATCGCTGAACATCTGCTTGGGCCAACGAGCTGGTTGGTTCGTCAAAGACGATGACTTTGCACCCGAGTGCTAGGGATCGGCCAATCTCAATAATTTGCCGGCGGCTAATCGAGAGTGAGCCAGCAAGGGCATCGACATCAATATCGCCGTGGCCGAGGCCTGAAAGGGTCTCGCGTGCAAGTTTGCGGGCAGCCCCACGATCTAGTAATCCGCCGCGCGTAGGTTCTGCACCGAGCACAAGGTTTTCAGCAACCGTGAGGTGAGGGGCGATGGACAATTCTTGGTAAATCATACCGACGCCGCTTGC
>CAJBPJ010000293.1 GCA_903957465.1 uncultured Opitutia bacterium | reverse complement strand
CGTCGGGGATGGTCACATGATGGTCGCGGCTGGCATGGCGCACATCATGGCCGACCCGATTAGGAATCCGTGGGACTTAATTCCTGTTCTGCCCGTTCTGAGAGGTGCAGGGGCAGTCGTTACGGCTTGGGATGGCAGCGACCCAGTCGCCGCCGGAAATGCCGTCGCAGCCGCGCCTGAGTTGCACGCGGAAGTTTTAAGAATCCTTCGCGGATAAGTTTATTCGGCAAGAATGACGCTGACTTCTGCGGCTGAAGCGAAGTCCTGTTTACCTTGTTCGCTTAAGCACGTTAGGCGGACGTAGCGGCAGCTGGTTGGAGCAAAGCTAGCAGTCTTCATTGCAGCACCTTTGCCAAAGGTGCCCTCAGTGGCTTTCGCCCAAGTTTTGCCATCCATGCTCGTTTCCACAGAGTAACGTGCAACTTGGCCGTTCGTATTGCCGTCTTGTCGTGGAAGGTAGGTAAGCCCGCGCACGCCTTTCTTTACGCTGCCTAAATCAAGCGTCAGGGTGTGTGGATACTTTGCGATGAAGTTTCCGTACGTCGTGTGCCAGAAGGTCGTGTCATCGCCATCAACAGCGCGACTCGCTTCGCCTTCATCAAGCTGCTCGCTGCTCGCAGTGGCAGTGGTGGTCTGGGTTGCAGACCTCCCCGTATGCTTCATCCAGTTCTCTAAGCCAGCGGTTGTTGGATTAGATTCTGCAACTGGAATGGTCACTCGTGCAACTTCTGCAGGCTCTTGATTGGGTGAAAGAGTCCGAATGACCAAATCAAGCTGATAGGTTCCTGAGCGTGGAATGTCGCGCTCCATGGGATTAGGTCCGCAACTTGCTCCGCCTAATCCGAGTGTACGCGCGTCGATATTCAGGAACACCCGATCGGACTTCGGTAACTCGACCACATTGGATATCAGGGTGAGTTCGCTATCTGTCCAGCGTGTCGCCGAGAAGCTCACAGGCTTGGTAGCCGAGGTAATCAGCAATCCGTTGCCGGCGACATCACGCATTGCAACCCAGCGCACGTCTTCATGGTTACCGTGGTCTTGAGGCTTAATATAAGGCACGGCAATTTGGTCTACCGTAGCCGAGTATTGTCCGACTTGTGAGGCGGACTTTCTGTCAGGATAGTTTTCCCAAGGCCCGTTACCAAACCATGTTGCCTTGTCTAGTCCCGCCGCGAGTTGGAATCGGTAGCCAATTGAGGACAAGGGTACATTTTTTTGGCTCGATGAGATGAGTGATCGAATGCGAATGGAGCCGTCTGGAAGGAATTGCCATTCTGTATCCGTCGTAAAATGGAAGTCGTTCTCGGCTAATTTTCTGCCGGTGTTGATGGTGCGATGGCCTGATGCCAAGCCAGGCGAAAGGTTCGCCGCATTCGCGCCTCGGGAGATGACGCGTGTGACCACGCGGCTTGAGCCGTCAACTTGGCAGACGGTCGCCGTGTGACGAAGGTCATGGAGGCCTCGGGCATACCAGCCGCCGCTCGCCCATTGGTCGTTATTTACGGGTGAACGGAACGCATCAAGGTTGACGGGCGCAGCGAGGAGCTCCTTGCCGTTCCGTTGATAACTTACCAGCGCGCCTGTTTGACGATCAAAGCTCGCCGACCAACCCGAGAGTCCGATGGTGATGCGATTATCTGTCGTCTTCGTTTCCGGAACTTGGGCAATGGTGATGATGCCAGGTTTTTCTCCACTAACGCCGAGTGCGACTGTGCCGCGACTCATGAGCGTGCCTGCCTTGGCCCATGCATAATCCTTGGCGAGGTGAAACTCTACTTCCACGTGGTACTCCGCACCGGGTTGTTTCTGTGATACGGAGAGCTCAGCGGGAATCGCTACGGCGACCACGCTTTGTGGCCTGCATTGTGGGGCAGTCGCTGTCACTGACTTTATGATTTTCCCGTCTTCGCGGAGATTCCAAGTTAGGCTGTAATCAGATAAGTCCTTAAAGAAGTACTTGTTGCGGATAAGCACGCGACTTTCGGCATCGATACCATCGACGACAGCATTAGCGAAGGTTTGACGTGCTTCGTACCAAGCGGGTTTGGGCGTACGGTCGGCAAAGACAACGCCTTTAACGATGAAGAGCCCATCATTCGGATTGTCTCCGAATTCTCCGCCATAATTTTCGCGACGGACACCATCGCGAACGGTATACAGCGTTTGATCCTGCCACTCCCAGATGCCACCACCGATGATATTATCGGAAGATTCAATGGCAGCTTGGTAGTCTGCCAAATTTCCATTCCCGTTATTCATCATGTGCGCGTACTCACAGATATAAAATGGCTTCTTCCGGTTCTTGTTGGCGGCGAGGTCGCGCACCCAGCCGACTCCAGGGTACATGGTGCTATCGAGGTCGCAGAATGAACTATTGCGCTCATAGTGCGTTGGGCGGGATGTATCGATGGCTTTGAGAGCGGCGTGAGCGGCCTCGAAGTTTTTACCAGGCCCTGCCTCGTTTCCTAATGACCAAATGACAATCGAGGGGTGGGTTTTGTCGCGTTCAACCATTGCAACTACACGCTCCACATGAGCTTTTTCCCATTCTTTAGGATGCGAAAGCGATTGCTCGCCATAATAGTAGCCATGCGACTCGATGTTGGCTTCATCAACTAGGTAGATACCATGGATATCGCAGAGGTAATACCAGTAAGGATCGTTAGGGTAGTGAGACGCTCGTACATGGTTCATGTTCGCTGTCTTCAAGCGAACAATGTCCAAAAACATGCTTTCACGTGAAACCGTATGACCAGTCTCTGGCACATGCTCATGTCTGTTTGTACCCTTTAACTTAATCGGCTGTCCGTTGACTAAGAATCGAGGGCCTTTGACTTCGACTTCGCGAAAACCAAGATTGCAAGAGACCGCTTCAGTAACTTTTCCGTCAGCTTCTGCTTGGGTGACGGAGAGCGTATAAAGGTTGGGGACTTCCGCTGACCAAAGCATCGGTGTCGTGGCAGGAATGTTTAATGCCACGGTGACTTCGGCTCCAGGCGCCACCGTAACCTCTGCGGTCGCGGCCGAGGCACCCGAGAAGGGCTTGCCGTTTCGTTCAAGCACCGAAGCCGTCACCGTGCGCTTTGTTGGCTTATGGGTTAAGTTGCGAAGCGTTGCGGAAACTTTAACTTTCGCATTGCGGTAGGACTCGTCGAGATCGGTTAAGGCTGCGAGATCTCGAATCTGTACTGCTGGACGGGCACGGAGTGCGACAGATCGGAAGATGCCACTGAGGCGCCACATGTCCTGGCACTCGAGGTAGCTGCCATCGCTTAATCGATAGACTTCTGCGGCAACGGTATTTTTGCCTGATTGAAGGTAATCGGTAATGTCGAAAACTGCCGGCGAACGACTATCTTTAGAGAAGCCGACGTACTTTCCATTAATCCAAAGATAAAAGAAGGAGTCGACACCATCAAAGTGAATGACGACTCGTTGACCCTTCCAGTTTGCGGGCACCTCGAACTCGCGACGGTACGATCCCACGGGATTACGGTTTTCGTAAGTGACGTAATTTTTAGGCGGCTCGCCCATGACCTTTGGCCAATCGCGCTTAAAGATATACTGCTGATTTACATAAACAGGGACGTCGTACCCTTGTGTTTGCCAGCAAGAGGGAACCGTAATCGTTTTCCATTGGGAAACGTCGAAAGAGGGTTTCTCAAAGCCGACCGGGCGCTGTTCTGGTCGTTTAACCCAGTTAAATTTCCACTCTCCATCCAGCGAGAGGTGCCAAGGGGACGTATCGGGCAAAATACCTAACGAGCTTACTTGGTTTGGGAAAGAGCCCAGAATGGATGTGGGGCGCTCTTTGTTGAGCGATAAATTTTGCTCCTGTTCCCATTCCTTACCTGTGGGCTCGGCGGCAATAATCAGGGTGGAGACAAGCAGTAGGCCAGATAGGCAAGGCAGGCGGAGCGAGTTCATGCTTTGCCGAATTTGCCTTGGTTTTTCGGCATAGCAAGCCGGGGTCTTTCACATGCCTATTGTCCCGGAAACGGCTCTTTTGATAAATAAACCCGACAGTCTTTAATTCGGCCGTTCGCCATATCTTGGCGTGGTTGTAGGCGTAATCCGGTCAAGGTTTGTGATGAACCAAGGTCAAGAACGACGAGATGGGGATGTTTTGGGGCGGTGCCCTGCCAGCGCGTGTGCCAGTAGGTTGTCGGCTGTAAATCAAAGAGATTATCCGCAGAACCGTTTTCAGCTACGAGCTCTTCGCTGTTCGCAAAAGCCGTCTTCCAGTTCGTCCGTTGAATATTTGCTCCGTTGGCACCAACAGCTTCTAGCTCAGCGAGGGTAGCATAAGCTTGATCGTCTTGAGCGGAGAGTACCTCAAGGGCAAGGTAGCGACCTGTAGCGGGTTGGCTAAAAGTAATTTCCTGCCAGTCTGTCCCTGGTGTAAGCTGGGCGACAGCTACTCGGCTTGCGTCGGCCAATTTGACTTCTTGTAAAGGCTTTCGATGCGCTCGAGCCATGCCTTCGTTACGTACTTCGTCTAAAATGGGTGTATTCAGTCCGGCGAGTGTGGGTTCGGTTGGGCCAACAAAATCGAGAACGACCACATCATTGTCCCCATCTTTAAGCCAGCAGCCAGGAAGGAACATTGTCTGCGTTGGGCCGATATTCCAAAAGCGCCCCAAGTTATGTCCATTGACCCAGAGCACGCCTTTGCTCCAGTTGCGCACATCCAGCCAAGTGTCTTTGTTGGCTTCAGCTTTAAACGACCCGCGCCAAAAAGCCGGACCTTTCACGGCCTCGTTCTTCCAGCGCAAGTTGCTGGGCAGCGCTGTTTCAAGTGAAACGCCTGAAAAGGTCCAATCCGTCAGCTGAATCGTTGAGCCCTTGGTGTTTTTTAGAGCAGCCTTGGTGAACCCTTTTCGATCATGGAGTTGCCCGCCATAGTTTATGCGGCCCATCGCTTCCACGAGTACATCGAGTCGTGCAGGGCGAGAAAGGTTGGGTAACACAACATGCGTGTCTCCAATTCTCCGATCGACTTTGCCGACAAGATTTCCGTCTACAAAGATCCAAGCAAAGTCGTGAAGTTCGGATAGTTGTAGCGAGTACTCGTTGCCCGCCGGTATGGTTGCAGAATAAACCGCAAAGCCTAGGCCGAGACCGTTTGCCTCAAACGTCAGCGCCGCTTTGTTAGCGATGGTTTTCGTGCGTGGAAGGTTGGAGAAAATAGACGTGCTTTCAGTAAGGCGCACTTCACGAATCGTTTGGATCGGAATGCCTGCGGGTGGGTCCGGGATGGTTTCGCCTGGGTTTAAGAACTGTGCGAACAGTTTGCGCATTGCATCGAATTTTTCGGTGCGATTTCCTTGTTCGCCAATCGGAGCGTCGTAGTCATAGCTGCTCGTTTGAGGCACATAGGGTGGGCTATTGGCGCCTGACCAAAGACCAAAAGTCGTGCCGCCATGTGCCATGTACATGCTAAATGAACCACGTTGCTCAAGCATCCAGCGTAAGTCTGCCAGCATCCGGTCTGTGGGCCCGCGGTGGTGCGGTTTACCCCAACTATCAAACCAACCAGGGTAAAATTCGCCACACATCAGTGGTCCGCGTGCGCGATTCTTCCGTAAGGATGCGAAAGCGTCCTTGGGGTTACTCCCGAAGTTCACGACGCTGAAAATATCTTCGCGAGCGTCGTTACGCATTTGGCTAGGGCCGTCGCAATGGAAGAGCGGAACGGTGAAACCT
>CAJBPJ010000292.1 GCA_903957465.1 uncultured Opitutia bacterium | reverse complement strand
GTTCGCCCTACCCCTGCGCCTAGCGTAATTCTATCCTTTAGCCCGCAAGGCTTTACCCCCTAGTGTCTGCGCATGCTCACCTGCCGTAAAGTCTACGCAGACATTCCTTTTGCCCACCGACAACACCGGCATAGCGGGCATTGTGCGCATATCCACGGGCACAGCTGGAGCCTAAGCCTAACCTTTGCCTGCAAAGAGCTCGACCGTCATGGCTTCGTTGTCGATTTCGGCGGTCTTGGTTTCATTCGTGAATGGATCGATCAAAACCTTGATCACGCATGCGTACTGGGCGCCGATGATCCTGAACTCAATTGGTTGAAGTCTAAAAACGGTAGCGTTTTCAAATTGCTCGTCATTGAGAACGCATCCGCAGAAGGCATCGCACGCCACCTTTACGCTCAACTTGATCCACTCGTAAGAGCTAAGACGGAAGGCCGCGGCTGGATTGCAGAGATTGAGTTACATGAAGACAGTCGTAACTCCGTGCGCTTTGTGCCGTGATTTATCCTGTCAACGAGACCTTCTTAAGCTGGCAAGGTGAAGGCGTCCATCTGGGTCGAAAAGCATTCTTCATTCGCCTCCAAGGTTGCCCGGTTCGCTGCACATGGTGCGACTCTGCTTCCACCTGGCACCCCAACCATGTGCCCAAGGATATTCGTAAACTCTCAGCCGAGGCACTCGCCGCAGAAGCTGCCGCCGCTCAACCCGAATTTGTCGTCATCACCGGCGGTGAACCTTGCATCCATGATTTAAGCCCCCTCTTGACTGCCCTGAGCAAAGCTAAGTTACACGCACACCTGGAAACCTGCGGAGCCTACCCAATTGCTGCGGGCTTTGCCTGGGTAACGGTAAGTCCTAAATGGAATAAACCACCGATCGCCGAAGCTCTTACGCAGGCTAATGAATTAAAAGTTATCGTGGAAGATGCCGAGTCGATTGGGAAGTGGTTGGCAACTTTAGGTGGCGTTTGGCCATGTCCAACGGTCTGGCTGCACCCTGAATGGTCACAGCGCGCGAACCCGGCCGTACTCCGGGCAATTACCGATGCCGTTAAGACTTTCGGGGCACCGCTGCGCGCAGGCTGGCAGATGCACAAACCTTACGCAGCGGACTCACTCGACACACGCTCACGTCCACCTGCGCCACTCGGCGGAGACGCGAGCCAGGGCTACTGATTAAGGATTGTTAAGCGATGTAGTCTGTTGGGTCCTTCACGCCAGCTTTCGTAAAAGCTTCGCGCCGTTCCACACAGGTACCACAACGACCACAGTGACGGTCGCCGCCAACATAACACGACCATGTCAGGTGCAGCGGTGCTTTTAATTCAACGCCGCGCCGGACAATTCTGGATTTATCCCAATCCACAAATGGACGCTCGAGGCGCACAGAGTGCCAATCACAGAGACTCAAAGCCTTATCCATGGCCGCAGCGAATTCTGGCCGACAGTCCGGGTAAATTGCATGATCACCGCCATGGGCACCGTAGACAATACTCTCAGCCTTGGTCGCAACCGCCCAACTCCCTGCCGTCGCCAAGAGCAGCATATTACGATTTGGGACAACCGTGGCCTTCATCGACTCCGCTTCATAATGACCTTCGGGTACGTTCTGTGTAGTATCGGTTAACGCATTCACACCCATTAAATCGGCAACCGACCGAAGGTCTGCCACTTTATGTTCGATCCCGTAATGAGCGACCACGGCACGGGCTGAATCAATTTCGCGACGATGACGTTGGCCGTAATCAACGGTGAGTGCACGCACTGTGCACCCCTCTGACAGTAAATGCGCGAGTAAGACAGTGGAATCAATGCCACCCGAGAGAATGAGGACGCTGCTGGCCACAGGAGGTGAAGTAAGCGACGAATGACAGAGGACTAAAGACTAAACGAATGACGCCTGGACGGCCTTAAGTCTTTAATCTCAGACTCAAGCAGCCCCGAAGCGCGCTTCAAACTCTCTGACCGTAACGTCCAAGCCAGGGTAACAACGACCGGCTATTGCTAGGGATTCATCTCTGATCGCCTTCGGAATGCCCCAGAGCGCTTGACTAACCGAACCCGTAATCGCTCCAAGCGTGTCGGCGTCACCACGAATCGAGGCAGCAAAGCGAATCGCAGACTCAAAGTCTTTTGTACCGACGGCAATCGCCATGCATTCCGGGACACACCCTTGGCAGGTTTCGTTGTATTCATGCGTCTCACGGATCACATCCAAATTCGGCAATGGACCGTAGTATTTTTCCGCCATCAACCGAACGGCCTGCGGATCACGCGTCTTCCGTGCAACCCATGTACATGCAGCCGTACACAGCGCACCCTTGATACCCTCGGGATGACTATGCGAAGGCAGAGCGCTCAACCTAGCATGCTCGAGTACGTCCTCTAAATCATCAAATGCCCATGCAATCGGTGCCACACGCATCGCCGATCCATTTCCGTAAGAATCACGATTTTCCACGCCACCCTCTCTAACCCATTCGGCAAACCCATAACCAAAAGCTGCGCTGAGAGGAACGCGGTGTGCGTTCTTTTCATAAAGGGCGACTGACTCAACCAGATACGGGCGGTAATTCTTATCCCCCTTAAGCAGGGCCTGTGCGATTACCCACGTCAGCAGAGAATCGTCCGTTGGCGATGAGTGTTCGACAAATAATTTGAAGTCAGAGCGGTCATTGCCGCTGAATTCATGAACCGAACCGATGATATCACCTGTAATTGCTCCAAGCATAAGTAGATATATGCCTATAGGCAGAATGAAGGCGATTCTGCAGTCTGTCATACCATCCAAAGCGACGATTTAGACTCTGCGTATCTTTTTCCCTTTCCCCGCCACCCTTTCCATCTTCCACTAAGACCATGCCGATTGCCCTCCTTTCTGTCTCTGATAAAACCGGCCTCGTACCCTTCGCCACCAGCTTGGTGAAGCAACACGGCTACAAACTCCTTTCAACCGGTGGCACTTCTAAACTACTCCGCGAAGCGGGGCTGCCTGTTACGGATGTTAGCGATCACACTGGCTCGCCCGAGATCATGGAAGGCCGAGTCAAAACCCTGCACCCAAAAGTCCACGGCGGACTCCTCTGCCGACGTGACTCTGCTGAACACCTTGCCGAAGCCAAAGCCAATGGCATCGAGCTCATCGACCTCGTCGTCGTTAACCTCTACCCCTTCGAACAGACAGTCGCTAAGCCTAACTGTGAGTTCGATGACGCCATCGAGAATATCGATATCGGCGGACCGTCCATGTTGCGCAGCGCAGCTAAGAACCACGCCTCTGTAAGCGTCGTTACCGACCCAGCAGATTACGACCGCGTGCTCGCCGCTCTCGCTGCACCGGAACAACTCCCCGCCCTGCGCCGCGATCTCGCCTTGAAAGTCTTCCAGCGCACAGCTGCCTACGACGCTGCTATCGCCAATTATCTTGAATCACAGTCAGAACCAGGCGCCGGTAATG
>CAJBPJ010000291.1 GCA_903957465.1 uncultured Opitutia bacterium | reverse complement strand
TATCGACCCTGTACCGATGGTGATGCGTCAGCGTGGTGAGTTATTAAGTCCGATTTCCGCTTCACAGACTGCTGCTTATCATGGACGTCACGTGCTCTTAATAAAACCGGCCTTCGGAGTTTCCACTGCTCATGCTTACGGTTGGCTCGTCGCCGATGGCGGCTATATTAAAGAGTCGGATGCGGAAGTTGCTTTGGCCGCCGCCTTATCCAATCCCGACGCCGTGGTTAAACTCGGTAATAGCCTGCAGGCTCCCGTCTTCGCTCGGCACCCTGAGCTTGCGAGAGGCCTTGCCGCACTCAAATCCTCGCTTGGTATTTCAGCGTTCATGACGGGTAGCGGCAGTGCATGCTTTGCCTTGGTGGAGGGTCCTGTCGATCTGGCAAGAGTGCGAGCGACGCTTGAGCCTGCCTGGGGCTCAGGCGTATGGGCGACTGTCACAACCCTAGCCTGACGCTTTTGGCTTGAGAAAGTCGTCTGAAGTAGGCAATTCATAGCCATTCACCCATGGGAAGCCTCAAGAAGAAACGTCGCTTAAAGATGAACAAGCATAAGCGTCGTAAACGTTCGAAGAACTCGCGCCATAAGAAGCGCTTGTGGGGTTGAGCCTTTAAAGGGCTTTCCCTGTGTCACCAAGGCGACCTTTGCGGGTCGCTTTTTTTGTTATTTTGTGGGTCGGCAGGATTCAGGAATTTGACCTAAATACGCCATGGTCCGAACGCTCCTGTTTTCCTGTTTAGCTTCTATCGCATCAGCCCAAGACATTACCTTTGCGGGCAAAGATCCTGGGGTGGCGTCTGCGAGCGTGAGGAATCAGACGGAGTCCGGCAAAAGTATACTCAGTTTAGTGAATACAGCGATCATCGCAACTTGGGAGGTAGCAGATGGCAAGTTGCGCCCGCTGAGTGTAACGAATCAGCTGACAGGGTTAAAAATTGATCAAACAGGTGCAGAACTTTTTCGCCTAACGACACAGTCGCCAGCTCCGTTACCCGCACAAATTGAAGCCAGTGTTGTTCTGGAGGAAACGAGAGTCGTCGTTGTTGTCAGCAAGCCGGGCTCAGCACCCGTCGAAATTGCAACGTTTCCGCGTAAAGATTTTTTGGGCGAGCCGAAGCTCGTGCGTTGTGGGAAGATGAATTTAAAAGCGCAGGCTAAGAATAATCCAGATGGAGGCCCCATCGGCCATTGCACCATCGAGCTGCTTCGTCCGACGAACATCGCTGCCACCGGCGTTATTTCATTGGATGGTCCAGCTCACCATGCGTCAGTACGTGAGTTTGCTTTTCCGAAGGGTACGCGAGTGGTAACTGCTCGTATCGATAAAGATACTGACCAAGGCATGTCGTGGGGCCCAGGCTTGGCGCTTGTCTGGGAAGAGGGCGCAAAATTTATCCTGGTGGGTGTGCGAAACGGGAAGGGTACTCTCAATGTCACCACGGCTTCGGGTGAGCGCGAGGTGACCCCGCAGCTATCACCATACCCTGCAGGCGATCAGTTGGCGTCGGATTTTCGCTTGGTGACTGCACCGCGCATTAGCCGCCTAAAGCCCATGCCCAAGAGCAGTCGTATGGCTGAGGCTATTTCGGGAGCTGCCCTCGAAGCAGAACTCGTTTCCGCTTCTGGATTACGTGTACTGTGGCGCGCAGAGTTACGTGATGGCTCAAATTATTTTCGGCAAACCCTGCGCCTAGTATCTCCCCAAAACCTCGTAGTTCTGCATGGGGTTGAGATGAATGAGTTAAAGTTGCCCAACGCCGCTGTCATTGGATCCGTACCAGGTTCTCCTGTAGCCGGGAGCGGATTCTTTACGGGCATCGAAATGCCAGGAACAACTCAGTTTGTTGATCCCGAGGGCGTCCGCCAAGGCTTCGCCTGCGAGTTAAAAATCGAGAAGGATCAGGCCTATGCCTTCGGCTCAGTCGTTGGTGTTGCGGTTGAGGGTCAATTGCGACGCGGCTTCTTGCGTTATATTGAGCGTGAGCGTGCCCGTGCTTCGCAGCCTTTCTTGCATTACAACTGTTGGTACGACCTTGGCTATGGTGTGAACCGTCAGGGAATGCTGGATGTGGTGAAGGCATTTGATGCCGAACTTGTGCGAAAGCGCGGCGTGCCGGTGAAGGCCTATCTCGTCGATGATGGTTGGGATGATTTTTCGCTGGGGCTTTGGGCAGATAATCTAAAGCGATTCCCAAAGGGTCTTACGGGTTTGGCTGCCGAGATGGATAAGGTCGACGCGCACCTTGGCATCTGGATTTCACCACTGGGTGGTTATGGCGGGGATAAAGAGCGTACGGCACATGCACAGCGCATGGGATTAATTCCCCCTCAGGCAAAATTGGATTTAGCTTATCCTGGTTACCGCAAATGGTTTGAAGAACGTTGCTTGCAATTGATGCGTTCGGCTGGGGTGAATGCATTTAAGTGGGACAAGGCTGGCGAAGGCGTAAGCCCTCACTTCATGGCTCTTTTGGAAGTTGCCGGTCGTTTGCGCGTCGAAAATCCATCGTTGTTTATCAACGTGACCGTCGGTACATGGCCTTCACCATTTTGGCTAAACCACATTGATACCACGTGGCGTGATGGTAGCGCAGATGTTGGTTGGGTAGGGCAGGGTGATGATCGCGAAAAATGGTTAACCTTCCGTGACGGCTATTGCCGGAAACTCTTTGTCGAAAAATCGCCGCTGTATCCACTGAACTCCGTGATGCACCATGGCATTGTCCATGGCCGTGCTTTCCAGGGAGAAAAAGTTGGTAAAGCTGGTCCTGATTTAAAAAACGAGGCCCGGTCTTATTTTGCGAATGGGGCAATGCTCCAAGAATTATACTTAACCCCGTCGATGATGACGGCGGCTTCGTGGGATGCCGTGGCCGAGGCCGCAAAGTGGGCGCATGCCCGAGCTGACGTCTTGCGTGATGCTCACTGGGTGGGAGGAAATCCGCTCAAGCTTGAGCCTTATGGTTATGCCGCATGGGCACCTCGCCAGGGTACCTTGATGGTGCGCAACCCGAGTGAGACCTCTAAGGAGATATCGCTCGAGGCCGGTGAGGTCTTTGACTTACCAGCGGGGGTTCCGGGGGTCTTTGACCTCCGCAGCCCTTATGCCGATCAACGGCTTAAAACCCTGACCTTAAGTCGTGGCGAGGCGGTTAAGGTAACGTTACAGCCCTTTGAGGTGCTTGTTTTTGACGCTATCCCTCGAAAGTAAGGCATTGAAGCCCTTTTCACCTTGCTCGGTGGCTGGGGCTTCCTATCAAGAACCCTCTTAACACCTTACAACTATGGCCCGCGAAATCATCATCCTCGAGTGCACTGAAGCCCGTAAAGAGAAGAAGAACCCTTCTCGCTACATGTCGACCCGCAACAAGAAGACCAAGCAAGAGAAGGTCGAGAAGCTGAAGTACAACCCTTCGTTGCGCCGCCACACCCTCCATAAAGAGATTAAGGGATAAGTACCCAATCTGCTGTATCGCAAAAAAGGCCGTCCTGTGGACGGCTTTTTTGTGGATAGATTATTGAGTTTTTCGACGAGCCGAACGCCACATTGCCCGGTGATTGCGAATCCAATCGAGCAAGGCACGTTCAAAGCCTATATCTCGACCCGCTTTCTCGGACTCGATCCACTTGTGACGGAGGATTTCGTCTTTTTCGGCTAAGAACTCAGCGTAGAGTGACGACGATGCGGTCAGTGGGTCTTCACTGTTCATGCCCGACTGGACACTCGTATTCACGAGATGACAGTGCGAATTTCTGCGAAAAAAGCAACCGCCTTGGTTACTGTCCTAGAAGCTGCAAAAGACGTAGTCCTAGGGCATGGAATGCCCTTCCAGAAGGTGAATCTGGGTGGCTAATGACTACGGGGATGCCGTAATCGCCGCCTTGGCGGACATTTGGGTCGAGCGGAATTTCGCCCAAAAATTCGGTATCCAGTTGTGCAGCAACTTTTTGACCGCCACCTTGGCCAAAGAGGTATTGGCGGCGCCCTTGGTCGTCTTCGAAGTAACTCATATTTTCGATAACACCAAGGATCGGCACATTCACTTTTCCAAACATAGCTGCACCGCGTAGCGCCACAGTAACTGCTGCCGTCTGCGGGGTGGTGACAATCACTGCACCGGCCAAAGCCATGGACTGAGCAATAGAAAGTTGGGCGTCACCGGTGCCTGGGGGAAGGTCGACGAGTAGGACGTCGAGTTCACCCCAGCGAACATTGGAAGCGAACTGAGAGATTGTCTTCATGATCATGGGTCCACGCCAGATGACCGGGGCATCTTCATCAATCAGCAGCCCCATCGAGATGGTTTTAACGCCAAAGTTTTCGGGGGGTAAAAG
>CAJBPJ010000290.1 GCA_903957465.1 uncultured Opitutia bacterium | reverse complement strand
TAACGGCGTCGCTACGCATGCCCTCGGTGAGCACCGTCGATTGGTAAGTGAATTGGCGCGACTAGGGCTTGCCGGCGTCCCGCTGTGGATTCGGACGACGGCCCAGCAGCACGCAGGCACTGGGCCTGCTTATCCCGATCAACTCTTGCATGCATCGATACTGGCAGGCGGCTTGCTGGTTGATGGTTTGGGCGACCTGGTGTCCTGCGAAGTGCCCACGTCTTTTGATAAGCGGCTGACATTAGCCTACGACATCTTGCAGGGAGCACGTGCACGTCAGACTAAAACCGAGTACATCGCGTGTCCCAGCTGTGGCCGAACCTTGTTCGATATTCAATCGACGACGCTTAAGGTGAAGGCGCGAACTGACCACCTCAAGGGTGTTACCATTGCGGTGATGGGGTGTATCGTGAATGGACCTGGCGAGATGGCGGATGCCGACTTTGGTTATGTTGGCGGAGCACCCGGAAAAATTAATCTCTATGTTGGTAAGACGCCGGTTAAGTTTAACATCCCGCAAGAAGAAGCCGTCGACCGCTTAGTCGACCTGATTAAAGAAAAAGGTAAATGGGTTACGCCTTAAAGGCGTGAACTTATTTTTTGAAGTCGACCGGACGAAGGACGTGTCGCTGGAGGAGTTCGTTGCGCAGACGGGCATCCCCGTCGCCTGAGCAACGTCGGACGTCATTGAGGAGTACGTAGGCCATGAGCGACATAAAGAGGCCGACAAAGAGATATTGAATCCAGATAACGACCTTGGAAGGCAGCGCGCGGCGACGGATACGTTCAACCGTGGCAATGAGCATGTGGCCACCATCGAGTACGGGTATCGGAAGTAGATTGAGGATCGCGAGGTTGATATTGATTACCACGGAGAACCAGATGACGAGTCGGATGTCTTCCGACAGATTAACATACATTTTCGCAATCGAGATTGCCCCCATGAGTTGATTGAGGTGGATATCGGAGCTGCGATCAAACAGGCGCGTCAGCGTGTTCACCGTCGACCAAAATGCTCCCACAAATTGATCGATAGGCGTGCGCTTGATGATGACGGCGCGTGAATGAATATCGGCACCAATCGATGGAATTGCCGCAGGTTGAACAATGCGCGCGGTGGCTTTACGTAAGATAAGATTTCCATCAGTCGTTCCGCTCTTCCAGAAGATGTTGAGATCGCGTCCGCCGGGGCTGGATACTTCTACAAGGTCTTCGAGCGAACGAATGGCGGTAATCTCGCGGCCATCCGCTTTATCGAGAATTGTGCCGAGAGAGAGGGCCTCGGTGGTAGCTTTGTCGCCCGTTGCACTATGGATCACAAGCCGGACCTTATCCTTATTAACCGCATCAGGTACTGGGACGAGTACGACACGGAATTCTCCATTCTCTCCGTGTGTAATGGCACCAATCGGATTGGTACGAAGGATGGGTACAGGGGTGACTTCGATGACCTGTTCTTGTCCGCCGCGTTTAATGGTAAGTTTACGCGCACCGGGTAAATCGACCCGTAGCAAATCAATAAACGAATCTGCGCCGAAGACGGGTTGTCCATCCACTGCAAGAACTTCATCTTCAGCTTTAATTCCTGCAGACTCAGCCGGCGAATTGGGTAAGGGTGCCCCCAGGAGTACACTCGTCCGCGGTTCCATACCCGTAAGGCGGACGCGGTCTTTCATCGTGCTATTCATTTCCACCAGTTCTGGCTGAACGACGATGTCTTTGGTAACGCCTGCTCGCTCAATAGTCAGGACGCAGGAAGGTTTACCTGCCGCATCCTTACGATTACCGAGCATAATCGCTTCGGTGATTTGATGCCAGTGGGTGACGCTGCTACCATCAACTGCCAAGATGCGATCACCTGCTAAGATGCCTGCACGGTAGGCTGGTCCGGGAACGGTATTGGCAGCGCCTAAGTCAGCCAGCGTACCGCCATTGCCGATAGTCTTATCCACATG
>CAJBPJ010000289.1 GCA_903957465.1 uncultured Opitutia bacterium | reverse complement strand
GCCGGCATTCGCTTCCGGGATAAAGAAGGTAAGGCTAACTTTGTGCATACACTGAATGGTTCTGGCCTTGGCTTGCCGCGCGTCTTGGCGGCTATTCTTGAAAATAATTTACAAGCCGATGGTTCGGTTCGTATACCCGAGGCCCTGCGGCCTTGGTACGGCAAGGACTCGTTGAACTACTGAAGGGTGCTTACGGCTCGCTCGTATCTGTCATTTAGGTAGGTTTAATACGTGGAAGCATTGCCAGCATCCCCTGAACTTTGTGCCGCCCTGCAAGCTGCTGGACGGCAACTCGGCTTAGAAGGTTCTGTACGTGAGCGTTTAATGCACGAACCCATCATTGCTGTGGCGGTATCAGGCGGCGCCGACTCAGTCGCTTTACTGGCAGCCTTGTCGGCAGACGAAGCGCTGCGTCCGCGATTATATGTTTTGCATTATGATCATCGCGTGCGTGGTGCAGAATCAGCAGGGGATGCGCATTGGGTGGCTGCATTATCAGCCGCACTGGGAATTCCCTGTGAAATTGGTCAGCGCGAGGCGGTAGGTCCAGCGAGCGAAACGAACTTGCGCCGAGACCGTCACGTCTGGTTTGCGAAAGCCATGGCGAAGCTCGGTGCGCGTGCGCTTTGTCTTGGGCATCACCTTGATGACCGGATGGAAACATTTTTACTTCGCAGCGCACGCGGTGCAGGCGTCGAGGGACTGGCGGCGCCACGGGCTATTCAAGGCTTTCGCGATGGCACTTTCCGCTTAAGGCCGTTACTCGCTCGACGTCGACGTGAACTTCGCGCGGCACTCTTTGATGCGGGCGTACCCTGGCGAGAAGATGCGACCAACAATGATACAACCGTTCCGCGCAATCGCGTTCGCGCAGAAGTCATTCCTGCGCTGGAAGCGACCTTTGGGTCTACTTGGGCAGATGGCGCGGTGAAAGTCGCCGACAATTTGGGCGAAGCTGCCGATGCTTTTCGTGCATGGCTCGCTGAGCTGGGTGCATTGCCAAGCGCCGCTGGAGATTTATCTGTTAAGGGTTTGGTTGGTCGTCCGCGTGCCTTGTGTCGATTGGCCTGTTCAGAACTTCTCTGGTCGCACGGGGTCGAAGATGTCGCCGGCACCATTTTCGAAACCATGGTTGATGATGTCGTTTCAGGTCGATCAGCTCGCTATACTTTGGGTGGCATTGAGTGGGAGCTCGCTGCGGGTGTATTAAAAGTTTTCGAAAAGAGCACAGGGTGGGGCGAGAAGCTGCGCCCGCTTATCATTGGTGGTTCGCGTACAGAGTCGGGTTTAACTGCAGCGTATGTGAAAGTGGACGCCACGCTTTGGACTTCCCTCTCAAGCGGTGATATTCTGCCGACACATGAGGTTTACTTAAGAGTGGTGGATCCCGTGGAGTTGACTTGGCGCTCGCGCCTTCCCGGTGACCGTTATCAGCCCCTCGGGAGTGCGGGTTCGACAAAAGTTTCCGATTTGCTGATCGACCGGAAGGTTCCCAGGGAGGTTCGGGAGCAACTTCCAGTTATTATGATAAAGGGTGAAGTCATTTGGGTCCCCGGTGCACCCCCTGCAGATTCTTTGCGTCTTTCTGGTCCATGTGAGAAGGCTCTCCGGTTGACTTGGCAAAGTCCCAGCTTAACTTCAGACCTCCCACGATGAGCCAGGACGACCAACCCGAATCCACCGGCCGCTTTAACCCAAAGCCACTTCTTATTTGGCTGCTTTTGGTAACCGCGACCATTGCCCTTGTGCAGTATTCTGCGCCGAGCATTCGCGAGCCACAGAAGTTAGAAAACTCACAAGTTTTAGCCTACGCTCAAGATCGTAAAATTAAAAACGCCAAAGTTCAGCCCGACCGCAGTGGCGGGACGGATAACTGGTACACAATTACGGGTGAGCTCGTCGTTAAGGGTGAAGAGAAAGACGCCGCCCCCAGCGAATTTATCGCTTCAGGTAAATTGACCGATGCGGATTACGCATCCTTACGCGCCGCTGTCGGGTCAGATAATTTTAAAGAAATTAAAGCCGACACTGCCGCTTCGACGTTCTTTGGGCTCTTGCCTTCGCTTATCTTTTACGCCGCCATCTTTTACTTAATGTGGCGGATGTTGCGCAGTTCGCAGCGCGGTGCCATGCAGTTTGGAAAATCCAAGGCCAAACTCTCCGGTAAAGATAAAGAAGTTGTTACCTTCAAGGACGTTGCGGGTTGCGATGAATCAAAAGAAGAAGTGCGCGAAGTTGTTGAGTTCTTACGTGATCCCAAAAAGTTTACTAAACTTGGTGCTCGAATCCCGCGCGGTATCTTGATGGTCGGCCCTCCTGGCACAGGAAAAACATTGTTGGCGCGTGCGATTGCGGGAGAGGCCGAAGTGCCCTTCTTTAGCATCAGCGGGTCTGACTTTGTCGAAATGTTTGTTGGCGTGGGTGCTTCCCGCGTACGCGACACCTTCGAGCAAGCGCGCAAGGCGGCGCCCTCCATTATCTTTATCGATGAAATCGATGCGGTTGGTCGCCAGCGTGGTGCGGGTGTGGGTGGCGGCCATGATGAGCGCGAACAAACCCTCAATGCCTTACTCGTCGAGATGGACGGCTTTGATGGCAACGAAGGTGTCATCGTGATTGCCGCAACCAATCGCTCAGACGTACTGGATAGTGCCTTGCTGCGTCCTGGTCGCTTTGACCGCCAGGTGCATGTTGATCTTCCAGACTTACGTGGACGTGAGGCGGTACTCACGGTTCACGCGAAACGCTTCCAGCTTGGCGCTTCCGTCGACCTTAGCCGTATTGCCCGGATGACGTCTGGCATGGCCGGTGCAGATTTATCGAATTTGTTAAACGAGTCAGCGCTGCATGCTGCCCGTAAGAATCGCGAAAAAGTAGAGATGTCCGATGTGGAGGAAGCGCGCGATAAAATTGCCTTCGGCCGTGAGCGTAAGCGTCTCTTCGATGAAAAAGATCGTAAGGCGACAGCTTACCACGAAGCCGGCCATGCGGTCGTCCAAGTTCTCATCGACGACGGTTCATTCCCGCTTCACAAGGTAACTATCTTACCACGCGGCCGGGCCTTGGGTATGGCGATGTATTTGCCGAGCAAAGATCTCCTTGGTTATTCAAAGGCTCAACTCCTTGACTTAATTT
>CAJBPJ010000288.1 GCA_903957465.1 uncultured Opitutia bacterium | reverse complement strand
TCGCCGACATTACTCAGGGTGAATTGACGAATCTCGAAACCATTGCGAAGGCTGCCGGTGCCAAAGGACTCGCCTTCATTAAATGCGAAGCGGGCGAGTGGAAGTCGCCGATCGTTAAATTCTTCACGGATGCTGAGAAGGCTGAACTGAATAGTCGGTTAAATATTCAAGACGGAGACATTGTCTTCTTTGCGGCTGCACCCTGGGAACAGGCATCGACAATTCTCGGTCGCATTCGCCTTGAGTCCGCTTCGTTGCTGAAGGCACGTGGTAAGCTCAACATCCCAACTGACCAGTATAACTTCCTCTGGGTGATTGAATTCCCGCTCATGCTCTGGGATGCGGATGAGCAGCGCTACATCTCAGCACACCATCCTTTCACGGCACCCGTCGTCGAAGACGAACCCTTGCTCGCCACTGACCCAAGTAAGGTGCGCGGTCAGCACTACGATATCGTTCTGAATGGCGTCGAACTCGGTGGTGGTTCGATTCGTATCCACAACCCTGTGGTACAGAAGCGCGTCTTCGAGGATATCCTCAAGATCCCACAGGATCTCGTGGAAAGTCGTTTTGGGTATATGCTGAAGGCTTTCTCTTATGGCGCACCGCCACACGGAGGTATCGCTCTTGGTTTCGACCGTGTTGTAGCGATGCTCGCAGGTCGCAGCTCCATTCGCGACATCCTCGCCTTCCCAAAGAACCAGAATGGCCGTGACTTGATGGCGGATTGTCCAGGACCGGTCAGTGCACGACAGCTTCGCGATGTGCGCATTCAAGTTGTCACTGACGAACCGAAGCCGAAGGCGTAAGTCTGTGTAAAGATAGTGTAAGGTCGCGCCTTGTATGCAGGGTTGCTCTCTCGTGTCGTCTGCTCATGTTTAAATTCCATGAGTCAACCTAAGGAAGCGTGGGGATCAAAACTCGGTGTCATCATGGCCGTTGCTGGCAGTGCAGTCGGCCTCGGTAATTTCCTGCGATTCCCAGGGCTTGTTGCTGATAAGGAGACGGGTGGTGGTGCCTTTCTCATCGCATACTTTATCTCACTCTTAGTCGTCGGCTTACCTATTTGTTGGGCAGAGTGGACTTTAGGTCGATTTGGTGGCTCTCAAGGCTTCAACTCTTCGCCTGGCATCTTCCACTCCATCTTGCGTAAGCCCTGGGGTAAGTATCTTGGTTTACTCGGGTTTATTGTGCCGGTCGGCGTATACTTTTACTACGTTGTTATCGAATCGTGGTGCCTTGGTTATGCTTGGCATAGTTTCTCGGGTAATCTCGACCTCAAGGGCGCTCCTGCTTTCGGTGATTTTTTTAGTACATTTACGGGTCAAGCAAGTGATGGCGCTGTCTTCTCTTTAGGCTCCCCATTTTGGTTCTTCGCCGGCGTTTTCGTTTTAAACTTTATCATCATTTACCGAGGACTTTCTAAGGGGATTGAGTTTATCTGTAATTGGGGAATGCCTCTCTTAATCATCATCGCCTTAGTTTTATTGGCGCGCGTGATGACATTGGGTACGCCCGATCCCACTAAGCCCGAGTTAAGTATTTGGAATGGCCTAGGGTATATGTGGAACCCGACTGATATCGCCAAAGGTCTCTCTAATCCTGGGGTTTGGCTCAAAGCCGCTTCCCAGATATTCTTCACACTCTCAGTTGGATTTGGCGTTATCATTACGTATGCCAGTTACTTGAAGCCTAAGGACGATGTGGCGCTCAGCGGTTTGACTGCCACGGCTGCGAACGAGTTCTGCGAAGTTGCGCTCGGCGGCTTAATCACAGTGCCAGCTGCCTTTGCCTTCTTAGGTGCGTCGGCGGTTGCGGGTGGCACATTTGCTTTAGGGTTTAATGTGTTACCCCAAGTTTTTGCGGGCATGCCGGGCGGTCATATTTTTGGCGGACTCTTTTTCACCCTGCTTTTTATCGCTGCTATCACTTCGTCGCTTTCGATGCTTCAGCCAGGGATTGCCTTCTTGGAGGAAGGCCTCGGGTTGGATCGCCGCCGTTCGGTTGCCTTGCTGGGTTTAATTACAGCTGCAGGTTGTTTGCTCGTGGTTTGGTTTAGCCGCGACTTGAAAGCTCTCTCGACTGTCGACTTCTGGATTGGCGATATTGGCATCTTCCTTCAAGGCACCTTACTTATCTATGTCTTTAACTTAGGTCTTGGGACCGAGCGTGGATGGCAGCAACTGCACCATGGTGCCGATATCCAAGTGCCGAGAATATTCCGTCACGTCCTGCGTTGGGTGTCGCCGGTATTCTTAACGGTCATATTCAGCATGTTTGTTCTACGTAATGTTGCTGGCTGGAATTTGAGTTTTGCCGATGCTGCCTTTACGCCAACGGAACAGATCCTTGATTTAGTTGGAAGCGAAACGCATCCCGCAAGCCACGTCGCCCGATTGACAGCTCTCTTCCTGTTGGTCTTTGTGGTCTTTTCCTCCCTGCTTATCCACCTCGCGGGCCGGCGCTGGTCCCGTCAATCTCGCTAATTTATGACGTCTACAGGCATACTCTTCATGGCAGTCTCGGTTGGTTCTGTTACCTACCTCTTCGTTTGGTGTCTTTGGAAGGTCTTAAGCGGAAAGAAGAATCCGGACCATTTAGCCCACGTTGAGCCGATTGAACGGGAAGACCTAACCAAGCGTTAAGTGCCGATTGCTCTCGCCCCAGGCACTTTCGGTGCTCACGGTGCGGCATGACGTTTGATAAGTTAGGTCTGCATGAATCAGTACTTCGCGCTGTTGCCGAGGCAGGGTACACCGTGCCTACGCCCATTCAAGGCGCTGCCATCCCTGTTGTTTTGTCGGGTGTCGATGTGATCGGCATCGCTCAGACGGGTACAGGTAAGACGGCAGCCTTTACGCTCCCATTGCTTACGCGCCTTGCGAAAGGTAAGGCTGAGCGTGGTGCGGTTCGTGCACTGATTTTAGCGCCAACGCGTGAGCTGGTTGTGCAGATTGAGCAAAATGTCCGGGCATACTCACGCCACTTGCCGCTCGCCGTTGCGATTGTTTACGGTGGCGTCGGCGAGCGTTCCCAAATTTCCGCACTGCGTGCGGGTTGTGATTTGCTCGTAGCGACACCCGGTCGCTTGCTTGACCTCGCATCGCAAGGTCATGGCGATTTTCGCGACTGCGAAGTTCTCGTGTTAGATGAAGCCGACCGCATGCTCGACATGGGTTTCCTTCCATCGATCCGTCGGATTGTTCGCGGACTTCCCAAGGACCGTCAGACATTGATGTTCTCGGCTACGCTTTCCAAAGAGATTGAACAACTTACTTCCGAATTCCAAAAGAGTCCTAAGCTCGTGGAAGTCGGTCGTCGTTCAAATCCTGCAGAGCTCGTTGAACAGACACTTTACGAGTGTCCGCATAACCTGAAGCAGGCGATGCTCACGCATCTTTTAGCTCAGCCTGGTTGGGATACCGTTCTGGTCTTTAGTCGTACCAAGCATGGTGCCGACCGTATTTGTCGGAAACTTGCAGCTGCGGGTGTCGAATCGATGGCTATTCATGCCAATCGTTCGCAGAGCCAACGTCAACGTGCGCTCGAATCATTTAAGTCAGGACAAGTGCGTGTGCTCGTGGCTACCGATATCGCTTCGCGGGGTATTGACGTCGATGGCATCACCCACGTCGTGAATTTCGACTTCCCCGATCAGCTCGAAGATTACGTTCACCGTATCGGCCGTACAGGTCGCGCGGGTGCAACCGGTAAAGCTGTTACCTTTATTACGTCCGAAGACCGCGGAGATCTCCGTCGTCTCGAGCGCATGGTTGGGAAAGCACTCCCGCCATTACAGCGCCCCGAAGGTTTCAATTTTGAAGAAGCTACTCGCCAAGCCTTTAGTCAGAAGTCTGAAGACACCGCACCCCGTCAGCGCCATATGCGTGGACCTGGCCATGGTCGCCGTGAAGCCGAGCAGAAAGCCCGGCCGCCCGAGCGTAAGCCAGGTCAATGGCATGGTGGCCGCCCGCAAGGCGGGGGTTCGAGTGGCGGCGGCGGTGGTGGCTTCTTAGCCCGTCGTTCCGCAGGTCGCGGCCGTAGCTAAGTCGGCCCTCTTCAGTCACTAAGAAGCCCGGGCAAGGGCTGAGCCATTGCTTCATCCCTTGACTTTACGGGGCTGTCCCTGTTTCAAGTTAGGTCTCCGCTATCGGGCTGTAGCGCAGTCTGGCTAGCGCACTTGCTTAGGGTGCAAGGGGTCGTGAGTTCAAATCTCACCAGCCCGACCAGCGGAGGTCTCGGCAAGGTTCTTATTGGAGCCTGACGAGTTATGGCTTAGTTTTGGGATTATGTACCGAATCTTGGGCGTGCTATTCATTGGCTTGATGGCTGGTCGCAGCGCTGGCGTAACAACCCTTCATTCGCTATTAGCTGCCGAATCAGCGCCAATCGCGGCTTCGCCAAATATTTCTGCCAAGCTCCCGAAATTTGCAGATCCTGCGGTAAACATATTTATTCAGAATGCCAATGCGGCCGCGCGCGTCGCCGCACCGTTGTCTCCGGAATTTTGGAATTGGGTCGAATCACACCCCGACATTCACACTGGTTTACTTTTTGCGAAGCACCCGATGCCAGCGGTGTACGCAGAAAACTTAGATGTGCTGCGTCGACGCTTAGATCCAAAACTTGCAGATAAGTATGCGCACTTGTTACTCGGTGCTTCTTTGGGAGAAAAATTTAGTAAGCCTTCAGAAAAACCAAAAACAGAGTGGTCACCGGTGGTCCTTAAGGTCGCCGCATGGATGAAGTCGAGTAACACGTCATACCTGACAGTGATGGAGAATACTGCGGAGGCATTAAAAGCTGCGAACGTGAATCCGGCAGAGGCTAAAGATAAGGGTTTCTGGAATCAGGTCGCGATTGCCTCCGGTACCTATCCCGAGAGGCTTCATCAGAGTGTACCAGATTTTATTGTTTGGATGATTGCGAAATTAGAATCGCCGAAACCTGCTGGGAGTAAATTAGCCTGGCCTATTTTTCCGACCGCTAAAGCTCCGTGGCCGTTGATGACATGGTTTCAGACTACAGTCTCCGCTGCAGAATGTGAGTGGATTTGGGATCGTTATTGGGGTCAGGTAGCGGGTCTAGGTTCCGGTATTATCGGCTACGGTCGTTATTCTTGGGACTACGATCGCGTACCGGCCATTAAGTATAAGACGAGTAATTGGAATCCAAGCTCGCTGCCGCGCATTTGGGAAGACGGGGGAGTCTGTGGACGACTATCGACAATGGGAGACATGTTCCGTCGTGCCCTCGGTCAGCCTACCCATGGTTGTCCGCAGCCTGGCCACCGTGCCTATGCCGAATACGGCTGGAATGAGAAAAACAATGCTTGGACTTTTGGTATCGGCCAAAGCATCTCCGGTCTCGAAGTTTCTGTGGTTAGCCCAGAGTTGCCCCAGTTTGAACCGTTTGAAGCGCGACATGCAGTTAATTGCGTTGCGCTCGTCCAGGCCATGAACCTCGGCCTAGACCGTTTTCAGCGCGGGCGTATCTTAGGTTGGTTTGCAATGGCTCAAACTGACACTTTGAAGCGCGATCGGTACATTCGTCAGTCGCTGCAAGTGAACCCTTACGAATTGAGTTTATGGAAGGTGCTATCCCAAATGGTCGATAATGGTCCAGAGGCCGCACGTTTATTGACGGAGATGGATGCGATGTTGCTGACGCCCAATTCGCAAATCGAGGTTGCGGAGAAACTTTCAGCTGACACGGATTTTGCTAAGTTGGGTGGAGGTAGTGCTCTCGGAAAATCCGATCGTGGGGCGAGTATCGCCAAACTTACAGCGGACCAACTAACCCGAGAGATGTTTGAACGATTATTTAAAGCAGGTGTTAGTCCCACAGAGACGCGGCAGGCATTGCGCGGGGAAATTGCTCGGCGTGCTCAAATGAAAATTATCTATGATTCCAAGATAACGGATGGTCTCTTGGCGAAATATGACATCAAGGTCGATGGACTCCCTGCCTCATTGCAGGCTGCCCGTGAAGCGGTTGTCGCTGCCGATCAATTAAAAGGTAAGCCTCGCAGTGCCGCCATTGCGCGTGTTACAGCCCGTCTACAGGCTTTACGGGACGCTGAGCCGAAGCAGACAGCCGAATGGGCAGGTAGCATGTTCGGTGAGCTCGTACGGGTAGGTATCCCGCGCTGGTCGTTGGACAAAAAGGGTAAACCACAGCCCGATGAACTTTATGCAGCGGTACACAGTTTGCGCATAGCTGCTTTGAAGCGTCTTGGTAAGTCCGCTAAACCTGAACTGGTAGAAGCGGAGCGTGTATTTGAAAAAGATAAGCCAGCGCCTGTTGAACCCCCAAAGAAATAATCTCGATTAGTTGCGCGGACGGAGTGCGCCCCAGATGGTTCGTTTAGCGGAAAGAGCAAGGTGCTCAAGGCGGGCAGCTTCGAGCGCGTCAGAAATTTCGTTTTGAGGGTGCCCGTCGAGCAACCGCGCACCCTCAAGTTCTGCACGCGCACGGCGGATGGCATCGATGACTGTTCGATGGGAAATAATTTGCGCAATACCCAGACCGATAGCCATCACTGCAAAAACGGCGAGTCCGGTGAAGCGACCCGGGG
>CAJBPJ010000287.1 GCA_903957465.1 uncultured Opitutia bacterium | reverse complement strand
TCTGGGTCGCGAGCTTTTCGCTGAACACGTATTTTTGTGCCGTTGCGAAATTCGCCTCAGCCTCGTTGACGTCCTTCTGGCCGCGCTGGATAGCTTCTTCGACCTTCTTCTTGTCCTCTGGCTTGGTGAGTTTGGGCTGCAGGTCTAGTAATTCTTGGAGGCGTTTCTTGGTTTCGCCGATACCGCGAATCTGAATTTGGAATGTTTCAACTTCGACGGCTCCAGTGACGGTGCCTTTGCTCTGAAGCTTCTTGCCGCCATCAGCTTCGATCACGGACTCCTTTTTGAAGTCAGAACTGGCTGCAAGCTTCACGTACTCATCGTCCGTCAAAAGCTGATAAATGCTGAGCTTTGTAGGGACGACGACGTACTGACGGGTGAGATCGAATCCGAAGGCTTTGTTCATCTCAGCATTGGCTGCGACGAGTTTCTGCATTTTTGCATCCAACTGACGCTGGCGAGCTTCTTTCTCGGGAGTCGTTAAGGCTGCATCAAGCAATTGCTTGGTGAGGGCAGTGTCTTTGCGCTCATTGGTGATGGCTTCGACGCGCTGTTGGAAGGTTTGGAATTCGGCAGCCGTTGGAATGAGGCGAACCAAGGCCAAGCGACGTCCCTGAACTTCAATTACTTCAATCGTGTTGGGCTTTGCTGCGTCCGGTTTAGCGGTGCTATCTTGCGCAAAAAGCGGAGCGAAGAGCAGGGCAGAAAATGCTAGGGTAGTCCTCATGACAGGTTTTTTAATTTGGGGAGGGATAATCATGCAGAGTCGAGATGACCCACGCCACATTAAAATCCTAAGTTTTACTTCGTATTAACTAACTTAAGTGACTTATCTAGAAGCACTTCCAAATCCGTGTGAATAAGTTGTTGTTGGAAGGCTGCATCGTTCAGCAGGGGTCTTACTTTAGGGTGTTCAAGCAAGTCTCCAAGCGATCCGTTGTGCGCTAAACGTTTTACCTCGGGGTCTCCCCATGCGGTGTAGAACGTTGGGTGAGAGGCGAGGGCGCGAATGGGCTCTTGCTCCATCAAGCGACGTGAAGCTTCTGGGCTGCTCAGTACCTGATGGCCTTTGCGCACAATCCGTTTCCAGCTTTCAGGCCAAGGGCTATAGCCTTTAACCCAATCCATACCGGCGATGGCTGATAAATCGTCCCGCGCGGCAACTGCCCAGTGCTGCTGAGCAATCGTCGCGGGCGATAAAATTTCACGAGCACCAGCCCAGGCCGTGAGTACTGCGAGAAGAAATGCGCAGTTCATAAAACCCGTCCAGCAGCCTACCAATGCACCCAGCACAGGGCTTTCAGTTTCTTCGGCGCCCTTGGCACGGCGCCCAACAAACCAAAGCCAAGACAGTGCCAGCAACCAAGTTAGTGCAGATAATCCAATGACGCCGATCGGACCTCGAAGCAACCAGGGGACAATCGTATCATTCAAAAAAAGTAACCCGAGTTCGCCCCCAAATATCCAGCCCACGGCAACGGCGACAATCAGAGCAACGATGCCCGCACATTGCCGGATGGGCCCACGTTTATAACCGCTGTATGCCCCTTGAATTAAAAAAATAAGGGCCACGCTGAATGCAATCCACTGTGTAACGGTGAGGCTCATGTACTGGAAATTGCCGTGCGAGGAAGTAGACGGAACAAAACTCTCTGTTTTATGCGAAAGTTGCGAGGGCATTCCCTTACTGGGGGCTTGATTTGGAGGGGGTGGTTACCAAGATAAACCCTCCTAGGGTTCGCCACTTTAGCTCAGTTGGTAGAGCGTCTCATTCGTAATGAGAAAGTCGCCGGTTCAAGTCCGGCAAGTGGCTCCACCCAAAAACAGCACCCGCCGCTTGCGGCAAACCGACAACCCACTCTCTTTATGGCACGCATGAGCAAAAACTCCTCGGCTAAAAACCGCAAAGCATCCCAGCTTTCGCGTAGCTATGACCGTGCGTTCCGAGGCGATGCTGCCTACCGCGAATCACTCCCAGACATTCAGAATAAAGACGCTTCACTCATTCAGGGAGCCAATGTCCCCATTCAGCATGTTGGTGTTTCGGGCTTTCGCTTGCCTTTAATGCTGCGTGCACGTGATGGTCGCCAATTAACCGTCGAAGTTTCCATTACCGGCACGGTGTCGCTCGCAGCCGATCTGAAGGGCATCAACATGTCGCGCATTGTGCGGACGTTTTACGAGTTTAAGGACCGGGTGCTATCCCATGAATTGCTTGGCGAAATTCTTCTTCGGTATAAAAAAGATCTTGGCTGTAGCCGAGCGCGTTTGTTGGCCCAGTTTAGTTACCCAATTCTCCAAAAGTCACTTCGCTCTGATTTATCTGGATGGCAGTTCTATCGCGTCGTGCTCGAAAGTACGATTGACGACCTTGATCGCCACCGTCGCTACACGCACTTCGACTTCGTGTACTCTTCAGCCTGTCCGTGCTCAGCGGACTTAACGGAGCATGCGCGCGAAATGCGCGAAGTTTACGGCATTCCGCACTCACAGCGCTCCAAGGCGCGCGTGATTGTGGAAGTCTCTCCAGGTAAGTCGCTCGATATCGAGGACATCCAAGAATTGTGCATCGCTGCCCTACAAACTGAAACGCAGGTCATGGTTAAGCGCGAAGATGAACAAGCATTTGCTGAATTGAACGGTGCCTACCAGAAATTCGTCGAAGACGCCGCCCGTCTTGTATACGAGCGCCTCGACGAAGACACTCGTATCCGCGATTTTGTGATAGCCTGCTCGCACCTTGAGTCGCTGCACTCACATGATGCGGTTTCAGTGATTAATAAAGGCCTGCCGAGCGGCTTATCAGCCGACTTCTCGGCCTTTAGAGACCTTATCTGCTAACCTTCCGCGATTGCGCAGAGCCCCCTCGGCCTCGTAATCTACGAGTCAAGAGGGGGTAGCTCAGCCGGATAGAGCATCGGTTTTCTAAACCGACGGTCGCGGGTTCGAGTCCCGCCCCCCTCGCCACTTGCTTACATGGAGATGCCCCGATTTCACCTCGCGCGCGATGGACGTAGTCTTGGACAAAAAACCTCCGACGAGGTTGCGGCGGGTTTAGTCGGACAACTTTTTAGACCCACAGATCTTTCTTGGAAAGAAGGCGAACCTGCCTGGATGCCTTTGGTTGAGCGGCCAGAATTTCGGGCGGCTAATACTTTTCGGCAAGTGCCCGAGCCGGCACTCGAACGCCGTCGTGAGATGTCACTCCCGCATGCCTGTGTGCTGACACTCCGAGAAATTTTGCTGGGTCCAGTCACAACCTTTACCGCATTGCCTCCCCAAGGTAGCCTTTGGGTGCCTTTTCTCTGGCACCTAGTGCTTGCCTGCTTGGCGAATGTATTCGGCTTGGTTTGGGCGGAGTGGCTTATCCGACCGATGTGGGAAAGTGTCTGGGGAGATATGATTCACCTTTTCCCATGGGGGCAAATTTACCGTTATATGGGATACCACGCTTTGCTCACGCCCGTGCTAGTCACTTTGGG
>CAJBPJ010000286.1 GCA_903957465.1 uncultured Opitutia bacterium | reverse complement strand
G
Source organism: uncultured Opitutia bacterium (assembly GCA_903957465.1). Classification (GTDB taxonomy): domain Bacteria; phylum Verrucomicrobiota; class Verrucomicrobiia; order Opitutales; family UBA953; genus UBA8828. The sequence continues at coordinate 7,155 of CAJBPJ010000286.1, read as the reverse complement.
CGGGTCCTGGTTGGAACTCATGAAGATCTGTGTTGGGTCCGGCTAAGGTCTGAATCTTAACGTCTTGGCCACAGAGATTCTTCACCCAGTCCGCAGGAATACTGAAGCTGCAGGTGATGGTCGGTTGCGCCGCCCAGGCCTGCGGAATGGCCAAGAAAAGCCAAAGGCATAGCCACCGTAGTTGCTTCATAAAAAAAAGAATTTAACAGACGGTTATTAAACGCAACATAATTGCAACAAGGCGATTTCGCCTAGGTTTTTCCGTTTGCCTACATTGTCGAGACGGTTAACCCATTATGTTCCTATGTCCCCTTTGTCTGTGTGCCTTTTGGCGGCGGCCTATCTTCTCTCTGTCCCGAAGCTTTCGGCACAGGCGGCCAACCAAAATCCGGGTCCAAATGCGGCTACACCTGAGCGCTGTGTCCTTGTTAAGGATGTAAAATTTTTTCAAGGCAAGTTCAGCGGACCGAATGCCTGGAATCGCGTCGAAGTTGTCATTGACCCCCGCGCAAATCCAGATCCTCAGGCCTCAAACAAGCGCTGGATTGATAAAGTGAAAGTGACCCTGACTATCGGCTATAAGGGTGAAAAGTCCAAGAGTGCCGAAGATTGGAATTATTACCGGGCTAGTGCCACGATTTTGACCCTTGAACAGAACCAGCCACGCTCGGTGTTCTTCTACCTGCCTGGAGACGTTGTGAAGCGCGATCAACTGCGCAAAGACCCAGACGTCTATTACGTCGACGTCGAAGTGGCAGGCACCGCTCAAGCTGTCTTCGATGCCCGCGGACTTTTGATCCCTGATCAAAAGGCAGCCGTGAGCAAAGAGCTGCTGAAAAAAGCTGATTACGACGGCTGCAAGGGATTTGCAGATCGTGGTGTACTTAATTCTACGGGCATTCTTCGCCCCCAGTACCTGGTATCATTTTACGATAAAGTATCCGACTTTTCGCCAGAGTTTGTGCGCGAAGATTCCAGCTCACGTTAACCTTCGACTGATTGTTCATGAGCACAAGTTCACAGTCGACAACTGTTGTTAACCTTGGGGCCGCCCATGTTTCCATTTCTAGTTTCCACGTGCAAGCTGGCCAGCTTGTCCTCGATAAGTTTGTCCTCGAAGATCTCCCTCCAGGTTTGACGGGTGAAGATGAATGGTTGGGTGCGGCTATTTCTACCCTGACAGGCTTGGTCAGGCAGCATAACCTTAAAGGAACCGCGACCGTTATTGTCCCAGGATTCCTGTTACTCTCCAAGTCGCTTAAAGTTCCACAGGTTGAGCGCGAGCGTCAGGCACAGATTATCGCTTTTGAGGCGCAGAATAATATCCCATACCCGCTCTCCGAGGTGGTATGGGGCAGTCAGATTATCGCCTCCGACGGTGTCGAAGCCGAGGTTTTGCTCTTCGCTTTGCGCGCAGAAATTTCTGCGAGAATTGCGAACCAAGTCTCTGCCGCTGGCCTGCGGCCAACCATTATTCAGGCGGCACCGTTGTTGGATAGCCAGGCGTGGCGCCTTTCATCCGCTGACTCGCCTGAAGAAGTCGTTCTCGTGAATGTTGGCGCTCGGACGACGACGTTGACCTTTATGGGCCCCGCCGGGATGAGTGTGCAATCGGCGACGCTTGGTGGAAATACGCTGACACAATCTGTTTCCGATGGCACGGGCAGTTCTTTCCAAAACGCCGAAGCGCTGAAGGTTGGTTACTTCAGTGGCGTCGTGCAGTTAGCAGAGTCGGATCCACAAACGGCCGCGCTAGTCTCGAATGCTCAAGCGTTCTCTCGCCGCCTTGCTCAAGACGTCAATCGACGTTTAGTCGGCTTGCGTCGTGGCACGCAAGGTCGCCAACCCGCGCGTATTCTTTTAACAGGACGGGCAGCACAATTAGGAGGGCTGCAAGAGCAGCTGTCGGAAACACTGCGTTTGCCCGTTGAGATTCTCGATCCTCTAAATGGCGTTACCCTCAGTTCAAATGTGAACCCGGAGTATGTTGCCGCGTACCGTCTGCAACTTTCAGAACCTGTAGGCGAAGCGGCGCGTATGATTTTGGCCGATGCCGCTGGCGTGAATCTTATTCCGCCAGAGATTGCTTCCCAATTAGCCTTTGATGCGCGCAAGCCATTGTTAATCGGTGCCGCTTTGTTGCTAGCGCTTTCGCCTTTACCCATTTTATTCGGTCTTTCTGCTGCGGAAAGTTCAACCCAGGCGCAGGTTGAAAAGTTAAAGATTGGTGAGAGAGAGCTCTCTACACGCAAAGCGAACCTAGCGGACACGCGGCAGCAATCATTAGCGATAGCGGCCGTCAACGCTCAGATGGAGTCTGTGGTTCTTAATCGTGCGAATTGGAATGAATTCATGGTTGAGTTGCAGAAGGTGATTCTCGCGAATCGTCACACATGGATTGAAGAATTACGGGTCACGCGTGAGCAACCGCCTGCACCGGCTGTTGCCGAAGGCGAGCCACCCGCACCAGCTCCTCCCAAGGTCATTAAGGTCACATTGGTTACGCGCATGTTGCTGCTCTCCGTAGGCCCAGCGAAGGATGCGGTGATCGACGCAAAAGAGTTTGGTCGGAGGCAGCAAGATTTCGTCCAAGCGCTGCGCAATAATCCTTTTGTGGAGGCAATTCCCGATGCCGAAATTCGTTCGGATCGTAATCAGCCCAACCTTCCTCGGCTAACGCTGACATTAATCATCAAGTCGGATAAAACTCTCTGAACCATGGCCAGTAGCAAAAATATTCAATTTTATACCGGCATCGGCTTCCTGGGTTCACTCTTTGTGTTTCTCCTAGGCTATGCAGGCTTGGTTGTTTACCCTGCTTACAGCGATGCATCCAAAGTTCTGCTGAAGGTCGATAGTTCGATGGCAACCCTGAAGGCCGGGGCTAAGTTCGATTCCGCTAAGCCTGCGATTTCGTTGACGGATGAAAATGTTACGGCAGCGCAGTCCGACCTTACAGCGCTTAAAGCACAGCAAGACGCTCTTCGTGTGGCTATTGCGGGTGAACCTGAAAACCAAATAGATTCAAAGTTTGCAGGTATTGCGAATGAGCTTGGCACCCAAATTTCCGAATCCGTTTCTCGCTGGCGCCGTGAGGCCGCTGCCAAAGATGTGCGTTTGCCTCGCGATGAAATCTGTTTCGGTTTCCGCCGTTATATTCGTAATCCTGGCACCCAGCCACCGCGCCTTTTGAAGGAAGTTGATCGTCAGCGGCAAATCATCGGCTGGCTTTTCACTGCCTTAGTTGAATCGCGGTCAACAGGTACGCCGTTGCTCTTACAGTCAATTGATCGCGAGCCGATTGAGACTTATCCTGGTGCCAGCTCGGTCTCTGGCGATGGTCAGGGACAAGGGTTCAGCGTCGACACACCCGATGCAGCGACCCTCGCGTCTAAACCGCAACCCGACGAATTTATTCTCTCTGGGCACAGTTTCCGGCGCCCCGGATTAGTCGGCTCATTTGCGTTCCGAGTTCGCTTTGCAGGGAAAACCGACACCTTGCGCGTTTTCTTAAATACAGTTCAGAGCTCACGTAAGCCGTTTGTGGTATCGGCGGTCGAAATTAGTGTACCAAGCCAAGAAGTCATGCGTGAGATCAATGAAGGCTCAGCCCGTCCACTGGGCGGATCTCCTGCGGCTACTCCAGGGTTTGGCGGGCCGTCTGCATCGGTTAATTTTGGCGCGATTGCCCCAGGCGGCACCGTTAACAGCGCTACCGAAGCTACCGATAAGCGTGCCGAGCGCGTGGTTGTCGTTAAGGACGCCGTTTCCGAGTATACGGTTCACCTCGAATATATTTTCCCAGTTGCCGTGCCCGCGAACGCGGGTGGCCCTGCATCCAAGTGATTAACCATGTCTAACCGTAACGATAAAATTTTAGCGGGTTCAGCGGTAGGCTTGCTGCTGATTGCGGTCGCCGTATGGTTTTTTGTACTTGGGCCACTTGTGCCAGGAGATGCGGAGCACGACCCTCGTTTAAAATCGCAGGCGACACAACTGGGCGGAGACGTCTATCCCCCCACGCCACGGGCGGACATTTTTGGCTTTTCTTCAAACTGGGAGCGCCCCGAAGAGAATGAAGAAGGTTGGAATTACGACATTTTCGATTCTGTCGAAACTGTGTGGGATGAACAGTTGCGCGAGTATCAGCCAAAGTCGTATGTACCGCCAGTTATCCCTCCATTTGGCATCCAGTTGGTGCGCCTTGGGCATCCTCATTACCCGTTGATTTTGCGGGGTTCGATTGCCCCACAAGCAGGCAAGCCGGAGACGGCCCGGATCATCTTTATCGAGAACGTCGACACCAAGAACTCGATTTCTGTGAATATTGGTAAATTGAACTCCGAAGAAGGCATTATGCCCCTGGCTTACAGGAGTGAGAATTATACGGGCGAAGACGGTGCGGCATCTAAGCGTAACATACTGAGGGTTAAGGACATAAAGCTTGGAAAAGAAATTGAGATTAATGATATTAAGCCCATCGAGTTTGCCGATCAGCTCGACATCGTACTCGCAGCTAGCAGCGGGTCTCCAAGTTGGACGTTCCATGCTCAGGGTGCCACTTTCGAGCATGGCGGGGCCACCTTCGTGGTCAAAGGGGTTGACCTTCAGGCAGGCTCGGTGACAGTTGACAAAACCTTTACGCCCAATCCGCGCAAGGGTCCTAAGACCCTTACTGAGACGTTAGTCATTGCTCCAACTGGAGACACGAAGTCGAAAAATTCTACGCCGCCAACGGCCACACCTAAGTCTGTATCCCCGCCTTTAATCACCCCTCCTTCTTCAACTACACCTCCTTCATCTACCGGCAAAGCCAACCCTATCCGATGAGTTCTTACATTCGTAATTTTGCATTTGGGACAACCTTCCTGGTTGCATCCGCATTCTTCCTTTTTGCCCAAGACGCCTCCCCCGAGGCCGAGCGTTATGCACTCCACGATAAGGCCGTGGCTGCTCAAGAGCGCGGTGATTTGCTCGCAGCAAAGAAGGCTTACGAACAACTGCTGTTGATGAACGAGAAGGATATCGGTGCGCGTGAAGGTTTGGCGACGATCGAGGCCGAGCTTGCTGCTGCCGAAAAAGCCGCTCAGCCCGCTCCGGTTGTTAAGCCTGAAGTCACCACTCCAGCTGAACCCACCAATGTCCCGCTGATTGATGAAGTCAGCCGTGAGCGCCAAGCGCTTTATAGCGAAGTCGAAGCTGCGATTAATGAAGCCATTAGTTTAGCCAGCACTGGGCAGTACGATAAAGCCCTTCGCTTAATTGATGAAGCGAGCCGAGCTTTGCCCAATAACACCTCGGCAAAAATTTACCGCGACCGCGTTTCCCTCGCTCGCCAAGACATCATCGGTGCACGCGATTCTTCGGGTGACGATGTTGAGCGCATGGCTAACCAGCGCATGCGTGAAGTCGCACGTAAGAATCAGGAGAAAATCGATGGCGTGGACCGTCTCATTGACGAAGCCCGCTCACAGGTTCGCCGCGGCGATCTCGACGGCGCCAAAATCTCTCTCGATGAAGCCACCAAGCTTCGTCCTCGCAACATCTCCACCCTCCCAATCGAGGAAGAGATCACTGAAATCCGTAAGCTGATTATTGCTGAGTTAATCAACCGTGCGATTGAAGCGCGTGAACTCGGTAAGGTTCCTGATCTCCTTAACCAATACAAGGTGCTCACGAAAGGCAGCGAAGATATTTCCTATAATCGCCTGAACGCTCTCTACAAAGCTCGCAAGGCAGACCCTTCTTTCCGCGGCGTCGACGAAATTTCGCCCGGCTTGAAGGCTAAAGATGACAAGGTCCAAGAGTTGCTCGTCAAAGGCCGTGCGAAGTATCTCTACGGCGATTACCAGGGCGCTCTTGATACCTACCGCGAAGTGCTTCAGTACCAGCCTTACAATACGGAATCGAAAGCCTACCAAGTTCGTATCCGTAAGTTACTTTCCGATAACTCGGGTCAATGGAATCGTGACCTGACGAAGGGTAAGCTTCTCGAGCTGCTCGATGAGTCCTGGAAACTTCCTGAAGTTTACAATCGCGAGCAAACCGGCCCGACCGTCACCGCCCTTGATCCTGTTCTACAAAAACTTAAAGAAATCACGGTCCCAGAAATCAACATTAAGGACCTTCCTTTAAATCGTGCGCTCGAACAGCTCGTGATCGTCTCGCAAGCCTACGACAAGGAATCAAAGGGCGTGAATATCGTCCCGATTGACCCTGAAAAACGTAACCCCAGCGTTAATATTACGCTTCGCAATGTTACGCTCGATCGCGCGCTCGAATTCGTGGTGAAGCAAGTGAACTTCACCTACACGGTGAACGATGGCATTATCGAAGTTCGCCCTGACTCTGGATCGAGCGACCTCGAGACAGACTTCTTCCCCCTTCCCGATGCTGCGGTAACCAAGATGACGGGCATCAGCTCGACTTCCAATAATGGTGCCGGTGCTGGCACCAGCAGTCCCTTCAGTGCCGGATCGGGTGCAGGTCCGACAGGTGATAGCGGTGCAAGCCCTCGCGAAGTCGCCATCAAGAACTTCTTCAGTCGTTCAGGCGTTAGCTTCGAAGTTCAAGGCGCGTCCCTTGCTTGGGATGGTGCCATGCTCACCGCTACCCAGACACGCAAGAACCTCGATCGTATCCGTAATATTCTTCGCCGTTACTCCGACACCAAGCAGGTTCACATCGAATCCCGCTTTATCGAAATCAACGAGTCTACCCTGAACGAGCTTTCCACCAACTGGCAGCTTTCGAAGGCGGTTGGTGCGAGCACAATCATTCGCGCACAGACAGGCCTCCGTGGCATTAATGAGGCTTACGGTGAATCAGCCGTTTCTAATCCTGGACGTATTGTCACGAGCAGCGCCACGACTGACCCTGATACGGGTGCCGTCACACTCGTTCAGAATCCTGCGCTTGAAATTCCCAACAGCCCGCCCGCTATCAATCGCGGCAACTTTGGTAGCCCAAGCTATAATTTCGGCGGAGCCGGGGTTGCCGGTCTCGTTGGTACAATTGGCTCTTACGATCTTACGGTCTTCCTTCGCGCCATTGAGCAGAACAACGGTTCCGACCTAATGTCGTCACCAAGTTTAACCGTGGTCGATAATAAGACAGCGACCATCCGTATCGTTCAGACCCTTCGTTACCCTGACT
>CAJBPJ010000285.1 GCA_903957465.1 uncultured Opitutia bacterium | reverse complement strand
GAAGGCAGCCAAGCCATTGGGCTTAAGGAAGCGATTCACCGACTCGCAGAAGGCTGGCAAGTAAGCATGTCCGAGGGCTTCCATCATTTCGATGGAAACACATTTATCATAAGAGCCTTGATGTGACCTGAAGTCCTCGAGGCGAACGTCGATGCGGTCCGCAAGCCCGGCCGCCTTGATGCGCTCGATGGCGAGGGCGCGTTGCTCCTTGGAAAGGGTAAGCGTGGTCACGCGACAACCGCGGGTGGATGCTGCGTGGATGGCAAAGCCACCCCAGCCAGAGCCAATCTCAATGACTGAATCTTGCGGTCCTAGGCGCAGGTGTCGACAAAGAGACTCATTCTTCTCCCGCTGAGCTTCCTCCAGGGTTTCTTTGCCTGTGCGGTAACGAGCCGATGAATACATCATCGACGGATCTAAAAATATTTTGAAGAAATCATTAGAGAGGTCGTAGTGCTCCGAAATATTTCGCTGCGCTGTGGTCAGGGAGTTGGGCCGTAAAAGATGACCAACGCGATCGACGAATCGGAGAATGCCGAGAGCAACGGCTTTTCGACGTGAGCCTGAAAGCCCCGGAGCATCATCAATATTTTCTAGGAAAAATCCGATAACACCAACAAGGTCAGTCGTTTCCCAGATGCCATCGATGTAGCCTTCGGTGAATCCAATATCTGCACTCAGCACAATGCGTCGGAAAAAGTCTTCATCCTTAATGAGGATAGTTGCCCCGCCTTGGGCAGCGCTACCCAAGATGACTTTACCGCCCTCAGGCATGGTAAGTTCGAGTCGGCCGTGGCGAAGCTTGGCCAGTTCGCGTAAGACGAGCTTACGCATCCAGCCGCCCCCTTGCGCTGCTTGTTCGAGTGTTAAAAGTGAAGCGTTACTCATGAAGTGTGTCGGGGTGTGCATTTCGCAGGTCGTGTTGCAATTCCGGCTGATCTTTCTTCCTGCGGAAGGGCAGGCCTTTCGCTAACCATAACCAGGCGGCGTGGAGGTGGATTAAGGAAATGACTTTGAGGATGAGAAAAGGGATTTTAACGGTGAGCCAAGCTAGGCGTATATCCGTCAGTGGAATCCTTTGTCCCGTCCAGGTGCTTACGAGTGTTTTTATTCCACCCTCAAAATGGTCGACTTGAATGCTCAGGCGTTGGTTCGGCTCACGCACGCTAAACTCAAAATCTGCGGTTAGGCCTGAAAAAGGAGAAACGTAAAATTCTTTGGGAGTTCGCAAGAAGAGCATCGGCTCACCGCCGGCATCTTTTTGGAGACAGTCTGGGCCGAGTAGCCACACTTTGCGTTCGCCAAAAGTGTTATGAACTTCTGCAAGCGCTGCGTAGAGTTTCTCATCAATATGTATTAAGTGAAAAGAGACCGGGTTGTATGATTTTCCAAAAGCCCTTGGCATCGCCACAAGTGTAACCCGGGCAGTTGATGGAATGTGTGTTCCTTGTGATTTGCAAAATGCGAGTACGCGCGCCTTAAGCCCCTCACCCGGCTCGCCGAAGTTGCTGATAGATTGTTTTTTTGGATGAAAAACTTCACTTCGAGGCAAAAAATCTCTTTCCCGAATTTGGTAAGGACACCAGCCGTCTGGACCTAGCAGAGCGAGTCCTTTCCCGAGTTGTGGTAATGTATCGAGATCTACAGCTAGGGCGAAAACATCATGCACAAAGCGGTGCAGCCGAGGGCTGAGTCGGGCGTGCATTACTTGGCAGTCGTAGAGCCGATGAGTCACTGCCTACACGGTGAAGGCAAACGTACCCTGTGCAACTATGATGCGGTATAAAAATACCCGCAGCTTAGAGATAGACGCCGTTCTTCACGCTTTTGGCCACTTTAGCAGAAAGGCAATTTGTGCTTCTCGATCAGGGACGCGCGTACGTTGCGTGTCGCGAAGAAAAACAGGCGGGAATGCGGGCTCGACGGCTGTTACGGTGACCACGGTGTCGACGCAGTCAAAGACTGCACGCCAAGCCCCGCAGGCAATGTCGAATCCACCACCTCTGCGATTACGAATTCTTCGGGTGCGGTGCGGTCGTGGGTCGCGTGTTAAAATCTCCACCATGCGTCCCTTGAACTCAACTTCCCATTTATCTTCGAGCCAAGCGAGTTGTTCGGTAGCTAAAGGCGCAATCTTCACAGTGCAAGGGCCGCGCTCAGCTTCTTCCTTCGCGTAATCTCCCCACCAGCCGGTTGCAGATTCAGGGAAGCTGTCGTAAGAGGGCAGGTAAGGTTTAATATCTAATATAGGCGTACCGTCGACGAGGTCGCATGGGCCAATTTCCAGGGTGAACTTTTTAACTCCGTAAAGTCGTACGGGTGTAATTCCGATCGGATTGGGCCGATGGGGTGAGCGCGTGGAGAAAAGTCCCAGTCGTTTTCCGGGCCCAAATGGCGGCAGTATTTTTGACCGCCAGCGGGTGTTAAGGTGGAACCACCAAACTAACCACACGCGATCGAATCCTACAAGGTCATGCAATGCTTCTTGGTAGCCAGGTACTGGCAACAGCTCGATATGATTGCGCTCTTCCGCTGCTTCGTCTGGTTGGTGACGCGCAGCGTGTTTCAAGTGTTTGCCACTTCGGATGAAGCCGATGGGTTGGCAGACGAGTGCGGGAACGTTTTCGGGTTTTTTGCTCACCAAGGGTCTCCTCCTAGGAGGTAGCTACATAACTGATGTGCGGACCAAATGCCATCTTCATGGAAGCCGTAGCGTTGCCAGGCTCCACAAAAATGAACGCGCGCGTTCGTACGCATATTCAACGCGGGCATTTCTCCTTGGGCTTGCAGGGCTTCTAATGAAAATAAGGGGTGCTCGCAGGGGATGGTTTGTAGGATTTTCGCAGGGTCGATTTGTGAGCCGTGGTTAATCGTCACAAGGTAGTTTTCGCGGTCAGAAACACCCTGAAGTGAATTCATCCAATAATGGGTCGACGTCAGTCGACGCCCGCCTTCATCCCAAGTGCGTACATTCCACGAAGCGCGCGCAAACTTTGTTCGCGGCAACACCGACATGTCAGTGTGCACATACGCCGTGTTATCATTGAATCGGAATGCACTTAACGTGCGACGTTCTTCAGCGTCTGCATCGGAAAGTAAACGCAATGAGATATCCGCGTGTGTTGCGAAAATGACCCGATCAAACCGTTCAATGTTATCGCCGAATTTAACCTCAACTTCATTTTCCACCCGGCGCACAAACTCAACGGGCTTTCCGAGTTGTTGCCGAATAGTCAGTTTAGCGAGTAGGGCCTTAACGTAAGTCTCTGAGCCGCCCTCGAGCGTAAGCCATGGGTGCTGGGTGTGTAAGCCCAAGAAGCCATGGTTATGGAAAAAGCGCAGGAGTTTGGCGGCTGGGAAACCAAGCATGCGCTCGGGCGGTGTCGACCAAACAGCCGAGCTCATCGGTACGAGGTACAGATCCAAAAAATCCTGTCCGAGGCCATGTTGTTTGCACCAGTCGGTGAGCGACGTGCGCTCCGTCTCTGGCAGTTTCCACTCGGAAGCGCCCAGTCGGTTAAACTTAGAAATTTGAAAAAGTAATTTCCAGAAACGCGGGCTGAAAAGGTTTTTCTTTTGCGAGAAAAGGTGGCGAAGGGATGAGCCTGACCACTCCAGGTTTGCGGGGTCATGGCGAACAGAGAACGACATTGATGTCGGCTTGGGTTGCACGCCTAGCTCGCGGAAAAGACGGCAAAGAAGCGGGTAGGTTACCTCGTTGAAAACCATGAAGCCGACGTCCATTGGCTTTTGATCCTGTGTACCGGGTTCAGTGATGTGTACGGTGTGTGCGTGGCCGCCGGGGCGTTGTGCACTGTCGATCAATGTCACATCGTGCCGTTTAGCTAAAAAACGGGCACAACTTAGCCCAGTGATGCCTGACCCAATAATTGCAATGCGTTCGCGCGCCATTTCAGCTTCAGAAGCCTTCTTTAGCGCGAAGCGCTTGCGCTTCGGCGTAAATAGACTCGGGCACTGATTTAAGTCCCCAAATTAAGCCAGTCCACGAAAGTGCGCGGAGGAAATAGTAAGTTGGGTCAAATTCCCACCAGTAGAATCCCTGGCGCGTTGTTGCTTGGTAGCGGTGGTGATTGTTGTGCCATCCTTCGCCGAGCGTAATGAGGGTGAGGATCCATGAGTTACGTGAGTCGTCCTCTGTATTAAATCGACGCTTTCCCCACACATGGGCCATCGAATTGATGCACGCTGTACCGTGAAATAGCACGGTCGTTGAAATAAAGAATCCCCAAACCAGCATTTGCCATCCTGAGGTCTCCACGCCGGTGTAAGCTAACCAAGCGCCAAAGCCGTAACATGCTGCGCCAAAAATCGCCGGAACTAACACGTCGAAGCGGTTTAAGAAAACGAGTTCAGGGTATTTCGCCAAATCGGGAACTTTCGTGTAATCCGTTGGAAAGTTTCGCTTGCTGGTAATCCAACCAATGTGTGCCCACCAGAATCCATGTTGAACGGGAGAATGCTTGTCGTCGGGATCGTCCGAATGTTGGTGGTGGTGTCGATGATTGTAGGCCCACCAGAGTGCCCCGCGTTGCACGGCGGCAGCGCCCCATAGTGCCATGATGAATTGGAAAAAGCGCGAGGTGCTATAAGTCTTGTGTGAGAAATAGCGGTGGTACACGCCCGTGATGGCGAGCATGCGGATGAAGTAGAGCGCGACCGCTGTCCAAACAGCAGCTGGGCTCCAGCCGACCCAAATGACCGCAAGGCAACCGAGGTGCAGGATGGCAAAGGGGATACAGCGTGGCCAATCGACTTTATCCTGAGCCGCCCGAAGCGTGTCGGCGCCTTCGGGAATATGGTCGGTATCGACCCAGCGAACGAAGGTCGCCCAAAGACCAGTAGGCTTAGTGGCAGGCTGGGATTGCATGCCCTTAGGGAAGGGCAGAGGGGTTATCTAGCAACTAATTTGGACGTTTTTTGAGTATAGAAACGGCCGAAAAATAGAGTATTTAGACAAGTTGCACCAGTGGCCCCGCTTATTAGGGTAAGTACACATGTCTGAGAACCCTGCTCAAGGTGACTGGCAGGCTTGGTTGGCTGAACACGGCCCCAGGTTACGGCTCATTGCGCGCCATTGGGCCAGGTCGGATGCGGATGCAGACGATATTTTGCAGGAGGCGTTCATTCGGTATTGGCGCCACCAGCGCCATCTTCCAGGTGATCCTAATGCCCTTATCGTCACATCTATCCGTCGTTCAGCGATGGATTTAGGTCGGCAAACTGACCGCCGGGGTAGACGCGAACAAGTCGTCGCCAATGATATTGAGACAGTCACTCTTTTTGAGCTACCGGATGATGGTCGACACACTGTCTTGGCCGAAGCTGTGGCGAAACTTCCAGAAGATCAGCGGTCAATCGTCGTCCTCCACCAATGGGGCGAACTCACTTTTGCACAAATCGCCGAACAACTTGATATTTCCGTAAACACAGCGGCGTCTCGGTGGCGCTATGCATTGTTGAACCTTAAGAAGCTTTTAGCCGAAACACTCCATGACTGACGACACCCGCGATATCGAAAACGCCCTCCGCGAACTCCGTCCGCGTGCCTTAAGCCCTGCTCTTAACGCAGCGATTGCCCGTGGCATGGCCGACGTGAAGGAGACAAAACGTAATACCATTATTCCTTTTTTAGCGTGGACGACCCCCATTGCTGCCGCCGCTGCTGTGGCTTGGACGGTGCTTTCGCCGACAGATACTTCGTCGACCCAAGCTTTACCAGGTCTTCGCCTAGTTCGTGCTGAACAAGCACCAACAGAGATTGCACTGCTTGAGCCGGTGAAACTGGACGATGGCACATTTGCTCGGCCCATGCGCATGCGTTGGTCCAATGCCGCCCAGTACCGCGATGTCCAAGCCGGCGCAGAACTTATTCGTTATGCACCGCACGATGAAATTATCGGCTTAGTGCCCATTGAAACTTACTAACCGTAAACAAAAAACTTTCTACGTAACGCTCACTTATAAGCCTACCCACCATTTATGAACTCAATCCGCAACATTCCCCTACACGTCTTACTTTTAGCAGGCATGATTGTTTCCGCAGAGACGCCAACTTCTGAAAAATCGACAAAGCCCGAAGCCAAGGCGACTTCGCCCGCGAACCCAGAGGCGAAGTTACAGGCTTACTCGGGCGTCAATGTGACTTCGATGTACACACGTTTTCGCGAACAGGAATTAAAAACGGAGATTCCTGAAGGCATTGGAGTCATTGTTGGCTTTGTAGATCCCGAAGGTCCTGCTGCAAATAAGCTTCAAGAGAAAGATGTGCTCACGCGTTTAGACGATCAAATGTTGGTCAACTCTGAGCAGTTCCGGGCACTCATTTCGACCCGTAAGCCAGGCGACACTGTCAAACTCGTGCGCGTCCGTGGTGACGAGATTGACACGGTCGATGTCACTCTCGGAGGGCGACCTGTCGCTACCCCGCGTGCGCAAGCCCGAACAGCAACAGGCAATGGCGCTAATCCTCCGAATCCCGGTTCCATCACTCTCGGCAGCGGGGTGCGTATCCTTGTGAACGGACAAGAAATCGACCCAGGTCAGATGATTGCAGGTGGTACTGTTCGCCTCGATCCCAATGCGACGGGTGGTGGACGGGTAGTTATTGTTGGACCTAACTCGGCAAATATTCCTGACGAAATGCGCCAAGCGCTGGAAGATATGCGCAAGCGTGGCCTCCCCGTTCCTCTCGATGTGGGTGGCGGTACGGCTGACGATCCAAGTGCTGCGTCACCAGGTGTAGGTACAACGCAAACACGGATTGTCAGAAGCTATAGTTTCGGTGCCGGCTCATCTGGGGCTACCAGCACTTCGTCATCGATGTTCTCTGACGACGAAGGATCTGTCAGTGTGCGTTCTGAAAATGGTAAGAAATTTGCTACGGTCAAAGATGCTACCGGAAAGGTCTTGTTCGATGGCGAGATTACCACGCCTGAACAACTGAAGGCTCAGACCGATTCGATTAAGTCCCGCATCGCTATGGCCGATGGAAAGAGCGTAGTTATTCCGCCCGCACCAGGTTCGATACAAGATCCTGCTGTTGGAGCCCCCGCAACAAGCCCCAAGCCTGCTCCCAAAAAGAAGCCTAAGCGTGACCCGCTCGAGGGAGCCTAAGTTTATTCTATTCCACAGGCGCCCTCGGAGTCTCTTCGGGGGTGCTTTTGTTTTTTACATATCCGTAGCAGGCATACTTTAAGGAAATAAGAGTCTTGAGACTCCTACCTCACTGCTCATGTTGCAGGCATGGCGGCCGCAAGGCTGCCTATATTGCGGCCTAAAGCCGGAATATGGCGACTCGGGATTTAGGGGCCCAGTCGCCACCCTCTTTGGGTGCTTTAGCGTTTCTCAAGCTGGATGAGACGCACATTGGCAGCGCCTTCACCCACAATTTTCTCGCACGTAACTTTAAGAGTCGTGCTTTCCGTCAATTCAACTTGGCCAGCGTCCACGCGTTTAAATTTTGCCCAATCGCCCGTGGAAGGAACGGCAACCTTGACGATCTTTGTTCCGCCAAAGTTAAGCGTAAGCGTATTGCCTGCGCTGGGATTAGCGATTTCGAGGGCTACTTGGTAGACGCCTTTCGGTGCGCTAAAAGTCCAGCTGGCGCTGGCACCCGCATTCGTCCAGCCGCCGATATTCGTTTTGTCTTCGTCTTTACTCTCAGTCATCAGCCCGTCGGTCAGTGCTGCATCCTCAGGCAGAAGAGACACTTTGCCGTCTTTCGCTTTGATTGGCTTTCCAGCATCCGCGTGCAAGCCACCGCTGCCGTCACGTGCTTTGGCAGGACTGTCTAAGGTCAGCTTCACGACGGAAGCATGGCGGTCAGGCATTTCGCTGGGAAGCGCGACAACGATGCCCTCGCGATCGATTTGGGTAACAGGCTGCAGTGTTGAGTGATCGAGGAACTTCGCAGCAACAGGTTTGTTGTCCAACGGAAGCACAATGCGTCCGTTGGCAGGTCGCTCAAAGATGATGAGATAAAGGTCGTTCCCGCGTTGGGTGATTCGGCCCCAGTTAAAGGGCTTCGTGAAAGGTCCGCCTTGTGTTTGTTTAATGGATTCACCGTTTACGTTCATCCATTTTCCGATTTCTGCTAGGCGCACGAGTGATTCAGCAGGAATTTCGCCTTCGCCCGTTGGCCCAACATTCAGCAAGTAGTTACCACCTTTGGATGCACAATCTGCGAGATTTTGGATGAGCTTGGTGGCGCTTTTCCAGTTTTGATCAACGGCGACATAGCCCCATGTGTCATTCATGGTCATGCATGACTCCCAATAGACGCCTTTAGGAAATCCGTTCGCAGGGATATTTTGCTCAGGTGTACCATAGTCACCCACACCTTTGTTGCCGGAATAGCCAGCAGACATGCCTTGCATACCCTTACGGGATTTACCCACGCGATTATTAAGGATGGCATGCGGCGCAACCTTGCGGCACCACGCTTCCACATCTGCACCCATTTCAGTTGTATAACATGCCTCCCATTCGCCATCAAACCAGAGTAAGCCTGGATCAAAGCGGTCGGAAATTTCTTTGAGCTGTGGTTTTAAAAATTCGTTAACGTACTTGGGCATATCTGTCGGTCCTTCTGCCAAGTCATTGTAGCCGCGTCGTTGCCCGTAGAGCGGGTGGTGCCAGTCCATAATTGAGTGGTAGAGGCAGAAGCGTACGCCATGTCGCAAGCAGGCTTCCTGGAGCGGCTTGAGAAGGTCTTTGCCGTAGGGCGTTGCAGTCACGTCGTGCTTGGTGATGGGCGAATCCCAAAGGCAAAAGCCATCATGGTGCTTTGAGGTGATCACAATGTAATCAATGCCTGCAGCTTTGGCGGCGCGCACCCATGCATCGGGGTCGTATTTAACAGGGTTAAATTTATCACGCGCCTCCATGTATTTGGAGAACTTCACTTTGTTGCCGGCCTGCTCGATGAGCCATTCGCCGGCACCGCCGACGCGTTTGCCGTCAACTTCACCTGCCCATTGGCTGTAAATGCCCCAGTGAATGAACATGCCGAAGCGGGCATCCGTAAACCATTTCATCCGCTGTTCTTTTTGTTCAGGCGTTTCCGCCTCCGTCCAACTTACTTGCGGGTAGTTGTTGGGGTTAATGGAACTTGTTTGAGCGGCTTGTCCACCCCTTGAGGAAACAATCGCGAGTCCAATCATGCACAGTGCGATGAGTGCTAGGGTGCGTGTTTTAGTCATAAAGAAAGAAGGTTATTAGGTAGTTCTAGTTACCCAAGCCAATCACCTGACGCCACTTGAAATTTCTCGGACAGGTGTTTATCTGCAGACTATGGCATCTACAACTGAGGTACTTTCTCGCTGCGTTGCGGGTCTTAATGCAACCGCGACAATCTTGCTGACAATCGGCTATCTGCGTATTCGCCGAGGGGATCGCTTAGGTCATGGTCGCGTCATGGCAGTAGCGTTTGTGACATCTGCCATTTTCCTGGCAGTTTACTTGGCCTCCAAGGTTCACCTTTGGGTGGCATTGGGCCGGACAAATATCACCTACCAGCCTCTCGAAGGCTCGATTTGGGCTCAATTAACCGCGCTTTATTACCTCATCCTCATTCCTCACGTCTTGTTGGCCATTGTCGTCACCCCGTTTATTATTCGGGCAGTCTATCTGGCGCGTGCAGGAAGGTATGAAGAGCATAAAAAACTCACGCGCTGGGTATTTCCTGTTTGGTATTACGTCTCTGTGACTGGAGTGATTGTTTGGCTGTTTATGGAATACAGCGGCTCCCTGGCTAAGGTCGCACCAATCATACCTTAACCTTTAGGTTACCGCTCGACCTTCTCCGCCGCCTAATCCACAGTCGGAAGATTGATTTATGGACGAAACTCCATCGGCTAACACGCAAACGGATCGCTTCCTCTTTTGGACGGCCTTTCTAATTCTTGTTGCTGCAGCCTTCATGCTCTATTCTTCGATTAAAGAAGAAGAGGAGAAGTTGGCGGGTTTGCATAAAGTTGAAAAAGACCGCGAGGCGGAGTTAGCGCTGGCAGAGAAGGCTCGCGATCAAGGCACACGATTCCTTGATCGGTTTTCAGGCGATCCCGAATTCGTCCGTGACCAAGCGCGCGAGCGATTGGGTTTAGCCTCGCAAGACGAGGTGGTTATTCGCGTCGAAGGCACTTCCTTGACCTCTACCCCCGCTAGCCGACCTTCTCGCTCCTTTTTTGACCCGGAGCCTTCGCCCGACTCGGCGCGCTAAGCTCCTTTCCATTTGCCACCGTGCGGGGGTCTTGGCGTAATCCTGTGCAATGGCTAAGAGAAAACATGTAACCTGGGGCGGCCGGTTTGCTTCGGGTCCCAACGAGCTGATGCAGCGCTTCAGCGAGTCTGTCTCTTTTGATAAGCGGCTCGCCCCTTTTGATATTGCTGGATCAAAAGCGCATTCAGCTATGTTGGCCAAGGTTGGTATCTTGAAGTCTTCAGAGCGGGACGCGATCCATCGCGGACTCGATGCGATTGCGCGTGAAGTTGCTGCTGGGAAATTCCGTTGGCGCACCGAACTCGAGGACGTGCACATGAATATTGAGCAGGCTTTAACTGCCCGTGTTCCGGTGGCGGCTAAATTGCATACCGCCCGCTCGAGGAATGATCAAATTGCCACCGACGTCCGGCTCTACATCAAAGCCGCGTGTGCCGAGGTGGATGATGCCTTAGTCGACGCTTTACGCGTTATCGTTAAGTTGGCCCGGAAACATGCGGATATTCTGATTCCTGGCTATACGCACATGCAACGGGCTCAACCCGTCTCTATTGCGCACCATTTTCTCGCCTTTGCGGAGATGCTTGGTCGTGACCGCGCTCGTTTTGCCGCGGTTGCAGAATCCGCCAATTGGTGCCCGCTGGGATCTGGGGCTATTGCTGGCACCACGTTGCCAATCGATCGCGAATTTACCGCGAAGCAATTAGGCTTTGTCGACGCGAAGGGTAAGCCGCGCGTAACGCGCAACTCCATGGACGCGGTCGCGGATCGCGATATTGCTACGGAGTTCACCTTTGCAGCGGCACTTTGCGCAACGCATCTTTCAAGACTCGCCGAGGATTTAATTCTTTGGACGACAACGGAGTTTGGTTTCGCCCGTATTCCAGACGCCTTCTCGACTGGCTCATCGTTGATGCCACAAAAGCGTAATCCAGATTCGCTTGAACTCATGCGCGGTAAAGCTGCACGGGTTCACGGATCACTCACGCATCTCTTGGGCCTGACCAAAGGCCTT
>CAJBPJ010000284.1 GCA_903957465.1 uncultured Opitutia bacterium | reverse complement strand
TTACGTTTGGCCATCTCGATGGCCTGTTCATCAAGGTCAACGCCGGTGACTTCGCTGGCGCCACCGAGTTTAGCTGAAATGGAGAATCCTCCCGTATAGCAGCAAAGATCAAGCACGCGCTTGTCTTTGACGAGTGCAGCAAAGCGCTTCCGATTGTCGCGTTGATCGCAGAAGAAGCCGGTTTTGTGGCCACTGGCGAAATCAACTTCATAGCGGATGCCGTTTTCTTTGATGCGGGCGTCGCGAACTTGAGAGCGGGGAATTTCGTGCGGCTGAATGCTCTCAATGTTGCCGACATACTCATCGACGTGCACAACTTCGCGTTTAGTGCCGAGAGCTTCGTGGAGGATTTGTATCCAGCGCGGTAAGCGTCTTAAGACTGCATACGAAGACACTTCAATCGAGAGGGTGTCGGCGAAACGATCGACAACGAGACCGGCAAAGCCATCGGCATCGGCATTAATGACGCGGTAAGTGTCCGTAGTGGCGTCCAAGGCGAGAATTTCGCGACGGAAGTTAACTGCGCGACGGATGGCGGCGTCAAACCAAGCATCATCGGGTTTTCCCGCAGTGTGTTTAAAGATGCGGAGGGCAATGGGTGCGCCTGGATTCCAAAATCCATAGCCAATGAGACGTCCATCTTTGTCGTAAGCAGCCACCACGTCGCCAATGCGGGCATCGGGTGAAGCCCGGCCAATCATGGTGCGGAAGATATTGGGTTTAGAGACGAAGGTTTTGATCTGTACCCATGGACGTTCTCTGTCCGCTTCGAGCGGGGTGAGACTTTCGGGTTTACCAGGCTGGGCTTCAGACATGGCTCTAGCGTCAGTCGCACAGAGGCGGCTGGCAAGCATAGGGAATCGTGCCTTAGATTAGGCGCAGACCGTTAACCTCTTCGCCGCGTTGACGTCGGCGAATGGATTCGAGGTATTCGTCTTTAAACTTAGGGACAGCCGATTGAACTGGCCAGGCCACTGCTTCACCGTGGGCACAAATCGTACGTCCAGCGACTTGGTTGGCGATATCGAGGAGCAAGGGCACATCGGTCTCCATGCCGCCACCTGTCGTGATACGTTTAGATACACGACTGAGCCACAGAGAGCCTTCGCGGCAAGGCGTGCACTGTCCGCAAGTTTCGTGCGCGTAGAAGGCATTCAGGTTTGAAAGCGCTTGGATCATTTCAACGGAGTCATCGAGGGCAATCGTGCCGCCTGTGCCTAAACCTGTGCCGCATGCAGCGATGCTGTTGGAGTCGAGGGGGATGTCTTCGAGTGCCCAATCAAACTCAGTGCCGTTCGGAAGCTTACCCTTAAAGCGCTCGCCGAATTTCAAAATCTTCGTGGACGAACCACCAGGGATAATTGCTTTAAATTTACGTCCATCGAGTGGACCTCCGCACAAATCGTAAAGGAGTTCACCGAAGGTAGCTTTACCGGCTTCAATTTCGTAGAGGCCGGGACGTTTGACTAAACCAGATACACCCCAGATGTGTGTGCCGCTGTCGCCAGGGATACCAATCTTAGCGAACTCCGCGCCGCCAAAGGCGAGCACGTGTTTAACTTGGGCCATCGTCTCCGCGTTATTGACGATGGTAGGGCAATTGTAGAGACCGAGAACGGCAGGGAAGTAGGGTGGTTTGATGCGCGGGTAGCCGCGTTTACCTTCGAGCGATTCAATGAGGCCAGTTTCTTCGCCGCAGACGTAACAGCCACCGCCACGATGGACGACGACTTCACAAGAGTAGTTGGAACCGAGAATATTTTGTCCGAGGAAATTCTTCGCTTTGGCTTCGGCAATGGCGCGCTCGAGAATTTTTGCACCGTGCTGGAATTCTCCACGGATATAGATGAAAGCTTGTTTAGCTTGGATAGCCCATGCGGTGATGGCGATGCCCTCGAGCATCTGGTGTGGGTCCTTATAGATAATCTGACGGTCCTTGTAGGTGCCTGGTTCAGATTCATCGGCGTTCACAACGAGGTAAGCAGGTTTGCCTGACTTACGATCGAGGAACTTCCATTTCATGCCCGTAGGGAAGCCTGCACCGCCGCGGCCGCGCAGGCCTGATGTCTCAACTTCTTTGCAGACGTCTTCGGGCTTCATGGCGACGGCTTTTTTAAGCGCGTCGTATCCGCCGTGGCGGAGGTAACAGTCAATGTCTACCGTGTAACCGGGTTGACGGAGATTAGCGTAAATGAGTGGGCGTTCGACGGCGGGCATGGTTGTAGGGCTTTAGCCGTTCCACTCCGGTGTACCGGGTTGGGGAGCGGTCTTGCCGTAGTTAGGATCTGTAAGGGACGTGCGAATTTTCGCCGCAAAAGCTTCGGCCTGATCGGGCGTCACATTCTCATGCATCGCATGGTCGACTTGGACAACAGGTCCGCAGCCGCAGTCAGCAATACACTCCACAAATTCGATGGTGAAGTTACCATCCGCCGAAGTTTCGCCACGCTTACAATTAAGCGATTTCTCTAAGCTCGCCATGAGCGCATAGGAACCGCGCAAGGCACAAGAAAGTGTCCGACAAACGCGGATGTGGCG
>CAJBPJ010000283.1 GCA_903957465.1 uncultured Opitutia bacterium | reverse complement strand
CCTAAAGGGTAAGGACGATAGAGACTAAAGCTGAAGGACTAAGGACTAAAGCTGCACAGCTGAGCAGAAAAACTAGCTGGCTAACCAGCTAAACAGCTAAAAACTGGACAAAGTAAGCCTGATGGGACGGTGGCGAGATCACAGCAACCGTTTTGGTTGCGACACCAGCGGCCCCTGCCGCGACACCAGCACCTACGGTGCGACACCAGCGGCTCCTGCCGCTACCTCCACTTCCGGTCGCTGACGACGGGGGTGACAGCATGTCCGTTAGACGTGAGTGGAATCTTGGCCTGTGCGGGTCCATAGCCGCCGACGAACTCCGCTTTACGGCCGACAACTTTACCGCCAGACGATGTCAGCTCGACCTGTGCAAAAAGTGGGCGGTCATAAACCAAAACTTGTTTAAGGTATGGGTAGCGTTGTTCGACGTCGGCCGGGAAACGTCCACCTGCGGATTTCTTATCTGTCCAATAATAACTAAAGCTATTCACCTGAAGGTAAGGAATACCACCGACTTGGACGAGGTAGTCGAGATGGTGGTGTCCCGTCAGTACGAGTCGAATACGGGCGCCGCCAGCGACACGGTTAGCATCTTCAAGCACGGTACGTACTTGGGCAGCATTGACGATGCCGCCATCGATACCGTCGAGCCCTTGATGACAAAAGATGACCACTGGAAGTGCATCGATCGTGAGGGTGCGTTTGAGCCAATCGAGCTGATCATCGCTAATCGCCCGGGCATACCCTTTGACTTGAATGTCTTTTCGACGCTCGTTGCCATCGAGGATAATGAGTCGGTGGCCAGCGAGCACTTGAGTTGAGTATCGAGCTTGAAGCCCCATCCACTTCACCGTCTTCTCGGGCGTCGAACCGCCGTCCATATCGTGGTTACCAAGAACGTCGATCTGGGGAAGCCCGGCTTCACGCCATTGTTTGAGCAACGGAAGATTGGCAGCAATGGGCTGACAAAAATCGCCGAGCTGGACAACGGCATGGGCCCGCACGTCTTTCGAGGCAGCGATCAGTGCTGCCAGACGAACTGGGGCATCTGGGACAATATCATGGTGTAAGTCAGCACCCACACCTAGGCGCAGCACCTGACTCTCATCGGCTGCACGTACATACGTTGGCAACGTCCACGCGAGACCTGTCGCCCCTGCCAGACGAATAAAATCACGACGCGAGGTTTTCATCGAAACGACTTTTGACGATGGGCCGCATCTTTCGCCCGATTCGTTACTACTTCGAGAACGCGCACACCCTTCGAACGCCGTGCGACTTCACGACTGAAATGATTCCAGTTCTTAACCACTTGGTGCGATACACCGAAAGCGCTGCAAAGTTTACCCAAGGAAACACCCTGTGGAGTACCCCATAATTTTTCAAAGTTCTTAGACGATGCAACGGGGAGGTGATTAAAGATACCACCGCCGTCATTATTAATCACCACAATGGTGAGACTGCCGCCGAAGTCTTTCGCAAGCAGGAGTGCATTGCTGTCATGCAGGAATGCTAAGTCGCCGCAGAGCAAGAATGTGCGACGGCCATCGCGGGCGACGCCGAGCGCGGTCGAAACAGTTCCATCAATCCCATTGGCCCCACGGTTACAGAAAATTTCGGCGCCAGGTTTTGTCGGGTGCCAGAACCATTCGAGATCGCGAATGGGCATCGAGCTACCCACAAAAAGCCGATCGTCGGCCTCAAGTGCTTCGGCGAGTAAAGGAATCGCGCACCCTTCGAAAGACCACGCTACGCCAGATGTTTTTTGAAGGCGTCGTAGAGCCTTGGTCTCATGTTGACGCCAAAGTTTTTGCAAAGGAGACAAGGCGAGCGACGCCCCTGCTCCACCGGGTACAAGTTCGGCATCTAAGCGCGTCCATTGACTGTGTACGGGGTCGGTATTCTCACCGGGACGACCCACGAGGACTGTTGGGACGTCCGTGTCAGCCAACCAAGCACGCAACGTCTTACTTGTGGGCAAATCAAAGAGACGAATGACCGCATCGGGGCGGAGCATCTTCTGCGCTTTGGCATCGCGGAGAATTAAATCGTAGGATGCAACGAGCACGCCGCTGTCGACTAAATCACCGCGCAAGGTTCCAGCACCATCCACCAACACTGGCCAACCTGTCAGCCCAGCAAGCTCACGAATCGCTGCGGCAAGTTGTGCACGATTAGCAGGCGCATGCGGACCAACAATAATCACACCAAACTCGGCACCCAATACGCGGGAGACGACATCAAGGGGTTTGATTTGAGGAACAAGTGTCAGGGGTTCAGGAACGTCACAAAAAGTCTCGAGATCGAAACCCTTCGGCAGACGGAATCCTGCTTCGGCAATGGATGGCGCCAAAGGATCGCGGAATGGCAGATTGAGATGAACCGGTCCAGCGAGTGGACCCTGGGCACGCTGCCATGCATCGACAAATGTCTGCCGCGCAGAACGTAACTGTGAGAGATCGGAAGATGGTACGGCCGTTTCCGTTTCCCAAACAGGGTAACTACCAAAGATACCGACTTGCCGGATAGTTTGACCTGAATGGCATTCGCGAAGTTCTGCCGGACGATCAGCTGTCAAAACGAGTAACGGTATCCCCGAAAGACGGGCTTCGATAACAGCGGGGAGGTAATTGGCTGCGGCGGTGCCAGAGGTGCAAAGCAGCACGACGGGGCGGCGGGTTGCTTTAGCGATACCGAGGGCGTGGAAGCCTGCCGAGCGTTCGTCCAAGGCCACGGTAAGGTCTAACCCGCTTAAGTCTGCCAAGGCTGACGCCAGGGGTGTCGAACGCGACCCGGGGGAGACAACGGCATGACGCAATCCAAGGGCAAAGAGCGTCCGAGCGACCACCTTGCCCCAAAGGGCATTGGTATTCAAAATCGGTTGAGAGCGTATTCGGGCCAAGGGAAATGGAGAATGAGGCTAAAGCCCAAAGCGCTAAAGCCTAAACGGCCGGCGGAGCCGGCCAAGCAGGAAGGAGCAAGGGGCAAGCAGGAAGGTGACGACGTACAGGTTGCTCAGGCCTGTTATTCACTTCCCGCCTCCCGCCTCCCGCTCGGCCGAGGCCCAGGGCCTCGGCCGCCCTTTCCCTTTGACCTTTCGGCCGTCCGCCCTTCCGTTAGGGGCACTTTTCCCGTGCCATTTAGCCACATTCGCAACTTTTGTATCATTGCTCACGTCGACCACGGGAAGACGACGCTTTCCGACCGTTTGCTCGAGCATACCAAAACAATTGAGATGCGCCAAATGAAGGCGCAAATGCTCGACGCGATGGATCTCGAGCGAGAAAAAGGTATCACCATTAAGTGTCACCCGGTGACGATGACCCACACCGCGCCCGACGGTAAGGTCTACCAGCTCAACCTGATTGATACCCCAGGACACGTTGACTTCTCCTACGAAGTCTCGCGCTCACTCGCAGCCTGTGAAGGTGCCGTCTTACTCATCGACGCATCCCAAGGCGTCGAAGCACAAACCGTCGCCAATGCTACTTTGGCGATGCAACAAGGCTTAGAAATTATTCCCGTCATCAACAAGGTCGACCTACCTTCCGCACGACCTGATGAAGCTCGACGACAAGTGGAAGACATTCTGGCAATCCCAGCCGATGAAGCCGTCCTCGCTTCTGGAAAGTCCGGTATCGGTATCGACGACATCCTGGCTGCCGTTGTCCGTCGCGTACCGCCACCACGCTGGACAGATTACCCACAAGCCCGCGCACTTATTTTCGATTCGGTTTTCGATAGTTACAAAGGCGTTATCACTTATGTACGCGTCTTTTCGGGTACTTTCCGCGCCGGACAAACCATCGAACTTTTGGCGAATGGTATTCAATCCGTGATCAAAGAAGTTGGGCGATTTAATCCGAAGATGCACGCGGAGGACGAAATCGGTCCAGGCTCTGTCGGTTACATCGTGATGAACATTCGTAACGTCCATGACGTTAAAATGGGCGACACCCTCACCCTCTCGGACAACCCAGCCAAGGAACCTGTCCCGGGCTTCAAGGAAGTGGTGCCCATGGTCTTCAGCGGTATCTACCCACTCGACACAGCTGACTACGAAAAACTCAAAGTCTCGTTGGCTAAATTGGCCATCAACGATTCTTCACTTACCTACACCGCAGAATCTTCGGCAGCACTGGGCTTCGGCTTCCGTTGTGGCTTCTTAGGGTTGCTGCACATGGAAATCGTCCAAGAGCGCCTACGTCGTGAGTACGACCTTGATATTATCTCCACCTACCCATCGGTGGTTTACAAAGTGCACACCGCCGATGGCGTTGCCCATACGATCGACAACCCTGTGATGATGCCCGACCCCTCGGCCATCGTCAGCATCGAGGAGCCTACGATTCTCGCGCGCATTCACATCCCCGGAACAAGCATCGGCGACATGATGGCGCTGATCCAAGAGAAGCGCGGTAGCCTCGATCGCACAGAGACCATTGATAAAGAACGCGTCGTTCTTGTGTGCACCTTGCCGCTCAACGAAATTCTGGTCGATTTCAATGATCGCTTAAAGTCGATCACTCGCGGTTATGGTTCACTCGATTACGAGTTCGGGCCGTATGTCGTTTCAGATCTCTGCCGCTTAGATATTTTGGTGAACACCGATCCTGTGGATGCGTTCTCGAGTATCGTCCACCGCACGAAAGCGGAAGGACGCGGACGACAGCTCTGCGAAAAACTGAAAGAGCTCCTGCCGCGCCAACTCTTCAAAGTCGCCATCCAAGCTTCGGTTGGGTCCAAGGTCATCGCACGTGAAACCCTTGGCTCGACGGGTAAAGACGTGACTGCGAAATGCTACGGCGGTGACATTTCCCGTAAGCGCAAACTTTTGGATAAACAGAAAGAGGGTAAAAAGCGGATGAAGCAGATTGGTAAAGTCGACATCCCCCAAGAAGCCTTCATTAAGATTTTAAAGAACGAGGACTGAGGGCGCGGAGCGCCCGTGAGATCAAAGGCTAAAGACTAAGGACTAACGCCACTGGCGATGTGAGCCATCCGCACAGCCATCCAATCGCTGTAACCAGCTTTAGTCCTTAGTCCTTTAGCTTTAGTCTCCCGCCCACCCTTTAGTCCTTAGTCTTTAGTCATTAGTCTCCCTCCCACCCATTTAGTCTTTAGTCCTTCGTCCTTAGTCTCTTAAACTGCCGCATGAACATTCTGGTCGTCGGCGG
>CAJBPJ010000282.1 GCA_903957465.1 uncultured Opitutia bacterium | reverse complement strand
CGATCAGTGGTGCTGTCCGATGATAGTGTGCCACCGTTGAGAGTGACAGTGCCAGAACTGAGAGCGGAGTTGTTTCCTACTTGAAGGACACCGGCTGAAAGCACTGTGCCACCCGTATAAATGTTAGAACCCGTAAGCTTAAGCGTACCTACACCAGCTTTAGTCATGCCTGCAGTACCAGCGAGTACCGAACTAATCGTCGTCGTTCCGGTCGAAACAGTGATGGTGTTGAGGGTAGCGGTGGCACCAGCAAGCGTGATAGAAGTTCCACCACTCAAAAGGTATGCTGTGGTATTAAAGGTCATCCCGGCATTGGCAGTGACGGCGCCCGAGATAGTGACAGTACCAGCAGTGTTACCGAAGATGATCGCACCGGTTGAGGCCTGGGTCGTTGAACCTTGGGCGCCAGCGGCTGTGGCCCAAGTCGTGGAACTACTGGACCAAGTGCCAGCACCACCACCGCCAATGCCAGGCGCCCAGTAATTACCCGGAGCAGCTGCCAAGGTCGCGGTAAGATTGAAGTCATCAATCGCCATGCCAGCCGAGCTCGAACCGGAAGCATCGACCCAACGGAAAGTGACCGATGAACCGTTGGCGATGGAGAGGCTACTGATTGTCGAAGAAATTGATGTACGGTTCGCAGTGGCATTGCCGTCGAGAAGCCCAGCGGTGCCAGTCACGGGCGTTGTGAAGTCGAGACTCGTCACCGTCGTCCAACTTCCAGTACCGAGGGCATTACTGCCGAGTTGATACGAGAACGCAAGTTTGTCAGCGGCCGATGCCCTTCGCCATTCTTCACCAAAATATGACAACGCCAAGCTAGTGATCGTTGAGCCTGTATTATTGGTGAGGGTGAAACCGATTATAGAGGAGACCGATCCGCTCTGTAAGATACCGAGCGCACGGTCACTTGCTGCGTTTGTACCGAGCACTCCGAAACTATATGTGTCACCAGAGCTGCTACTACCAGTTCCAGCTTGATACGTGGTATTTGCATTGGTACCTGACTCAAGGAAGGACCAGCCTGTCGGCAGTGCCGTCGTCAAACCCGTACCCGACGACGGAAGGCCATCGAAGTTTTGTGAGTACGTAGTTGTCGTCAGCGAGGCCTGGGCAAACGCCAGGGATGGCGCGAACGTAAGAGCGGCAGCTGCCGTAAGAATTTGTTTGGAGAAGAAGCGCATAAAACTAGGTAGGGATATTTAAATAATTTCACCCACCCAGGCCGTTGAAAGTGTAAAACCACTGGCGAAAGGTTAACATTTCGTGGCGGCCATGTGACGACGCCGACGCACAAGAATTAACACAGATTTTTAAATATTTATGTGACGATTCGGACTTAATTATGACGCAAATAAAACGATTTCGTAACAAAGGGTCTGACAAACTTTTCACAATCGGTTGTTGGAATTATTCACTCGTTACGCACAAATCAATCTATGCCACTCAATAAAATTTTTTTACCAATTCTTTTGGCGACAACTGTAGCTACTGCAGAGGATGCACCCACAAGACCTAATGAAATCGTTACGGCGATGGCCTATAACGTTGAGAACCTCTTCGATGTCGACGCGGTCTCACTTTACGCCGACATACCCATGCAGGGCTCAAGCCCATTGCGCTGGACACCAGAAAAACTAGCCAAAAAACTCGAGATCATCGCCACAGTATTGAAAAAATCGACTGCGGACGGACAGGGACCCGACCTTGTAGTCCTTAACGAGCTTGAAGTGGACCATACGCCTGAAAGCACAACAGGCTCGGCCGACTTTATCACCGCACAATCAGGAAAAAACTACCGTGATTTGCTTAAGGGCCAACTAAGCCCCAGCCTCGAGGGTGCACCCATTGAAGCATGGCTGATGAAAGCATTAGAAGACGAGGGCCTGCGCGGTTACACGTTGGTATTAGGTGATACCCGCGATATCCAGACCGAGGCCATTCGTTGCGGCGTACTTTCCCGCTTACCCATTCGCAGCGTCCGACAACACCTGATTGAAGAAAGTCGTGCCATCATAGAGGTCGAAGTTGATGCCAAGGGCACAGTCGTCCACCTTTTCGCCAATCACTGGAAAAGTGGGGCCGGAGACGCCGCCACGGAGTTGTTACGCATCAGCAGCGCCCAAGTACTACGTACACGCATCGACGAGATTCTCAAAACGAACCCTGGGGCTGCCATCATCGTGGCCGGCGACTTAAACTCCCACTACAATCAATCTCCGCGCTTTCCCTACATGCCGAAGACAGCCGTACAAGATACGCTTCGATCACAAGGGAATGTAGCGAAGCTTCAATCAGGCGAAGCAGACCTTTACAATCTATGGTATGATGTCGCACCCGAACAACGCGGATCAGATACCTACAACGGGGAATGGGGAACGCTCATGCAGTTTGTTATTTCGCGTGGGCTCGCAGACGGAAAGGGCCTTGATTACATTGGTGGTAGCTTTCGCACTGTCATCATCCCCGGAATTAATTCCAAGGAAACCACAGGACTCCCCTGGTCTTGGACGAGTTACGGCCCGGGTGCAGGATGCAGCGACCACTTCCCTGTCATTGCCAGTTTCAGAATCACTGCAGACGGAACAAGCCCCCCTTGCCCGCTTACGCGAACTGAGTTAAGCCCCCCTGAAGCCCTTCCCGTTTACCCGAAGGCGATGGATCGCACCAAACTGCGATCTGCAGCCACTGTCGCGCACCTAGGCCCTGATGCAATCGCCAACGCACTTGGCGAAGTCTTTGCCATCGAGGGGACATTTCAAGGCGGCTCGAAGCCTAAGGTGCAAATCGGGGAAGTGGATTATTCAATTTACATACGTGACCGGAATCTTCTGGCAGCCGTCAAGACCAGCGAAAAAGGCACGAAGGTAAGTTGGATAGGCCAACTCCAATTTTATAAAGGGAAACTTGAATTTGCGATTGTGCGACCCGAGTGGATCAAGGACCCCGCTCGCTGAAAAGGCCTGGAAATAGAAACGCCCACTTTGCAGCGGGCGTTTTAAAAGAAGTCTGAATGAATTACTCAGTTGGTTTCTTGGAAGGTTTTTCTTTCTTCGGGCGACGTGGCTTCTTGGGCTCAGCGCTCTCAGCTTCTTCGATCGGTGCAGACTCTTCTGCAATTGGGTTCTCGGAGATAACTTCGAAGGGCAACTCGATCGTCATTGTTGAGTGCAGACGAACATTGGCAGCATGCTTGCCCAATGCCTTGATAGGTCCTTGGCCAAGGTGAATGCGCTTACGTTCAATCTGAATACCAGCCTCTGCCAACTTCGCAGCGATTTCTGCAGTGCTCACCGCACCGAACATCTTGCCGCCTTCGCCGGTTTTCACAGCGAATACGAGCGAGATGGCCTGGAGCTTAGCTGCGAGACCCGTAGCGACTTCTAGGTCGCGAGCTTCGCGAACAACCCGAGCCTTCTGTAAGGACTCGATGTATTTGCGGTTAGCTTGATTG